>CAIZGZ010000161.1 GCA_903932695.1 uncultured Actinomycetes bacterium
AAGACCTTCCTCTTTAGTTTTAAAAACGATGTATCGAATAAGTGGATCGGCTTCGCGAACTATAAGTGGATCTTTACTGACCCAGATATGCGCATCGTCTTACGTAACACCATCTTATGGTTAGCCATTACACCGCTCGTAACTACAGCGCTTGGTCTTATCCTCGCTATCTTCCTCGATCGGATGCGCCGCGAGTCGATCGCAAAATCTTTGATCTTTATGCCAATGGCTATCTCCTTTGTGGGAGCTTCGATCGTTTGGGGTTTCGTTTATAATTTTGCCGATCCTAAGCAGCCACAGACCGGCCTGCTCTCGGTGATCGTCAAACACCTTGGTTTTATCCCAACCAACTGGACGCTGCAGCAACCGCTGAACACCTTCCTATTGATGGTCATCTTTGTTTGGGTTCAAGCTGGCTTTGCGATGGTGATTCTCTCCGCTGCGATTAAGGCAGTTCCTGCCGATATCGTCGAAGCCTCTGCGCTCGATGGCGCATCTGGCTGGAAGCAATTTAGAAGCGTGACCTTCCCGATGGTCCGCAGCACCTTTATCGTCGTGCTGGCAACAATGGTGGTCACCACCCTCAAACTCTTTGACATCGTCCGCACGATGACCGGCGGTAACTTCGGAACCTCTGTGCTCTCAAATGAGATGTACTCCGAAGTCTTCGTTCGCTTCGATACCGGTCGTGGTTCAGCGATGGCGATCGTCCTCTTCGCCCTCGTCCTGCCTATCCTGATTTATAACATCTATAACTTGCGTAGAGAGCGGTCAATCGCATGAGTATCCTGAACCGTACCCGCGCCGAAAAGGCACCAAAGAAGCTCAAGGGACTTGCCGATCCAAACCCTGGCCGCAAGCTCTTTGGCAGCAAGGTTGCCGCGATCACCGTCTGGTCGATCGCGATCTTGTGGACCATTCCTACTCTTGGAATCCTCACAACGTCGTTCCGTCAGAAGTCTGACATCGTCAATAACGGCTGGTGGAATATCTTCATCCACCCACACCTCACCTTGACCAACTATCACGCGGTCTTCTTTGGCGATGGTCAGAGTGGATTGACCAACGGAATCTTGCCTTACTTCATCAACTCATTGGTGATCACTATTCCGGCGGTAATCTTCCCGATTACGATCGCAACAATGGCCGCTTACTGCCTCTCATGGGTCAAGTTCCGTGGCAGCGATTTCATCTTCTTCTTTATCTTTGCGCTTCAGATCGTTCCGATCCAGATGTCACTGATCCCACTTCTTCAGCTCTTCACTGGTGGCGTCCATTTAGGAACAGTTACCTTGATTCCGAAGTTAGGTATCGCTGGCAAGTTCGCAGGAATTTGGTTACCACACACCATGTTCGCCTTGCCGTTGGCGATCTATCTCTTGCACAACTTCATCTCATCGCTTCCACGGGACTTGATGGAGGCAGCGCACGTAGATGGTGCGAGCCACTTCACCGTCTTTCGTCGGATCGTTCTCCCGCTCTCAGTGCCAGCTATTGCAGCATTTAGTATCTTCCAGTTCCTCTGGGTCTGGAACGATCTCTTGGTTGCGCTCTCGTTCTCAGCTGGAACCGAAGGAATCGAACCGGTCAATGCAAAGTTGGCAGGACTTGTCGGAACCTGGGGCTCACACTGGGAGTACCTCACAGCAGGAGCGTTCGTTACGATCGCAATCCCGCTGGTGGTCTTCTTCTCACTCCAGCGCTACTTCGTACGCGGCCTGCTAGCAGGTTCGGTGAAGTAAGAGCTTTACAGAGTTATCGCTCAAGCCAGACGGTGGTATCTGCAGGCAACTGCAGGACACCGTCTGTTGCTTTTACGCCATCGTGCGAAGCGAGCAAGATGCTCTTGCCAGCAATCTTGACCGACTTCTCGACCGATGAAGTATTCACAACAACCTCAAGGCCAGGTTCACGAGTGAAATGCATGATCTCTGGTTCGCTCTCGATCCAGGTAATCGCACCTTCGCCACCAAGCGCTGCATTGCCGCGACGAATCTGCAGCATCTGCTTATAGAAGTTAAGGCTGCTCTGCGGATCTTTTGCCTCAACATCCATGGCGTACTGCGCCCAATCACTTGGCTGTGGCAGCCATGGCTTTCCGGTTGAGTATCCGTAGTTGCTCTTGGTTGAATCCCAAGGAAGCGGAACGCGACATTCATCGCGACCTTTATCGCTGCCGCCGCTACGGATAAAGGCTGGATCTTGGCGAGCCTCATCCGGTAGATCGGCGCTCGGAAGACCGAGCTCTTCACCTTGGTAGATATACGCGCCTCCGGGAAGCGCATGGATAAGGAGAGCTAACGCACGAGCTTTACGAGCTCCGCCAATCCGCGTTACTACGCGAGGCGTGTCATGGTTATTGAGCACCCAGGTTGCCGGCGCTTTCACATCTTTTAACTCTTCGAGCGTTGTCTTAATGCTCTCGGTCATCGCGCGAGCATCCCAACCCAACATCATGAAGTTAAAGTTAAATACTTGGTGCAACTCATCGCTACGGACATAACGAGCTGCGCGCGAGGATGGATAGACGAATGCCTCGGCGACGCTCATGCGTTCACCCGCATAACTATCGAAGATCTTGCGCCACTTGCGATAGACCTCGTGAATTCCTTCACGGTCAAAGAATGGAACATCGGAGAGCAGTCCTGCCCGTTCTTCTGTCGTGATATCGAGAAAATCAAGTCGCAATGCATCGATCAATCGATCTGGATTGCGGTGATCGACTAACACCTCTTCCTTCACGCAACCATGCGCAACGTCGATCCGAAATCCATCCGCACCGAGATCGAGCCAGAACCGAAGCGTCTTCTCAAAATCAGCTGCAACATCCGGGTTATCCCAGTTGAGATCTGGCTGACTTGAATCAAAGAGGTGGAGGTACCACTGACCATCGGCCACTCGGGTCCACGATGGGCCACGGAAGAGTGAGATCCAATTGTTAGGAGGTAGATCGCCATTGGGTCCACGACCATCATGGAAGTGGAAACGAGCGCGCTCTGGTGAGCCCTTAGGAGCTGCGAGGGCCGCCTTAAACCATTCGTGCTCAGAGGAGAAGTGGTTCGGAACGATATCTGCGATGAATTTAATGCCGTGGGAATGAGCCGTCTCGATCAGAGCTTTGGCATCGGCGAGCGTTCCAAAACGTGGATCGACATCGCGCGGATCTGAGACGTCGTATCCGCCATCTTTATTCGGAGATTTATAGAAGGGGCTGAGCCAGATCGCATCAATCCCAAGGTCGGCGAGATACGGCAGGCCGGCGATCACACCTTGGAGATCACCCTCGCCATCGCCATTTGAATCACGGAACGAACGAGGATAAACCTGATAAATCACCGCGTCGCGCCACCAGATTTTCTTCACATTATTTTCTCCCATTTGGCCATCC
>CAIZGZ010000162.1 GCA_903932695.1 uncultured Actinomycetes bacterium
CTGAGGTAGGGCGAACCCGGGTATCGGCTGGTGAGAGCAGCGTCTTACCTTTTGCACTGCCAGCAATAATTCTCATCGTAATTCTCTCTTCTCTTCATTACTTCTCATACCTGACTCGAATCAGCCTTTATCCATAAATGAACTGGTCTCTTCGGTTGCAAGTTTGCTTACTGCGCTAGCCAATTGTGGCATCTTTTGAAGTTCTGGATCATCCTGAATTAATTCCAACGCAACCGAGCGTGCCTTTTCAATGAGTGGTTCATCGCGCAAGACCCGAAGCAGGCGAAGGTGAGATTTCACACCGGATTGACTCTTGCCAAGCACATCTCCCTCACTTCGTTGCTCAAGATCAATACGAGATAATTCAAAGCCATCAAGCGTTCCTGCAACTGCGTGCAGACGTTCCATGGCTGGGCTCTCTTCAGCAGAGCGTGACACCAAGAGACAGAGGCCAGGTACTCCACCACGACCAACGCGTCCGCGCAGCTGATGGAGTTGTGAAACGCCGAATCGATCGGCATCCATGATCACCATCATCGACGCATTAGGGACATCTACACCAACTTCGATCACCGTTGTTGCGACGAGAACATCAATCTCACCTTGTGCGAAGGCGCTCATCGTCGCATCTTTAAGCTCTGCGCTCTGCCGGCCATGAAGTGGCGCAACTTTCAGACCACTCAGTGGCCCCAGCGCTAATTGCGGTGCGAGCTCCTCAACGCTCGCCATTGGTTCGCTCTTCGCCGCTTCATCCGAATCTTCGGGGTTCTGTCCATCCATCATGCGAGCAATTTCGCGATCGCGTTCGGTCATGCCGGACGGTTCCACTTCACTGGCACTAATGCGAGGAGCCACGATGTAGACCTGGTGCCCCTTCTCGACTTCTTCGCGCACCCGCTGCCAGGCGCGCTCAAGGTAGTGCGGCTTCTCGGCGAGTGGCACTAAGTGGGTTGTGATGGGGGTTCGTCCAGATGGCAGTTGCGTGAGTGTTGAGACTTCTAAGTCTCCGAAGATTGTCATTGCCACGGTCCGCGGGATAGGCGTCGCAGTCATGACTAACAAGTGCGGCGGGAGTAGCGCTTTGGCTCGAAGTGCATCTCGTTGCTCGACGCCGAATCGGTGCTGCTCATCGACAACCACAAGCCCAAGATCGTGAAACTCAACCCCTTCGCTCAGTAGTGCGTGAGTTCCAATCACAATTCCCGCATCACCATTAGCAATTCGTGCCAGCGCTTCACGCTTTGCGGCGGTCGTCATTGATCCGGTCAGCAGCACTACTTGAGTGCCATTGTGTGATCCATCAAGAGTTCCAGCTTGTGCAAGTGGCCCTAGGATCTTTCGAATCGTTGCATAGTGTTGCGCAGCGAGAACTTCCGTTGGAGCCAAGAGCGCGGCCTGCGCCCCGCTATCAACAACGATCAGCATGGCTCGCAACGCCACCACGGTCTTACCCGAACCAACTTCGCCTTGAAGTAGACGATGCATCGGATGGTTTTTCGCCAGATCGCCAGCGATCTCCAGATTGACTGCGCTCTGACCATCGGTAAATGAGAATGGAAGGAGTGATTCGAATTCGCTGAGCAGTCCGCCGCTCTTCACAACTCTCGCGGTCGCACTTTGTTGAGAGATCCGCGCCTTACGTTGAGCTAGTAAAAGTTGTAACAGCAGCGCTTCATCAAAGGTAAGTCGTTCCCGAGAGCGTGCTGCATCTTCGACGCTCGGCGGCTGATGGATATAACGCAGCGCGTCATCGAGTTCGGGATACAGTAACCGCGAGCGCAGTGCACCATCCAGATAGTCTGGAATCGGTTCAAGGGCATCGAGAACGATCTCCACGCATTGCGCAATCTTCCACGAGGGAAGTTTGGCGACTGAGGGATAGACCGGAAGAAATTTCCCGGCAAACC
>CAIZGZ010000163.1 GCA_903932695.1 uncultured Actinomycetes bacterium
CTCCCCGGCCAGGCCACCATTTCGACCGGTCACCAGGGCGCCGGCCTCACGGGCGATGAGCCCGCCTGCGGCGAGATCCCAGGCCTTCAAATCGCTCTCAAAGTAGCCATCGACCGCCCCACTGGCCACGTTGCAGAGATCGACCGCAGCCGCACCGAAACGTCGAATATCTCGTACTCGCGGGATCAGATCAGCGATCTTGGCGGCTTGGATTTTGCGACGGTCGGTATCGTAGGAAAATCCGGTAGCCAGGAGCGCAGCGCCAAGTTCTACTGGGTCATTGACGGTGATGGGGCGACCGTTTTTAAAGGCACCGCCGCCTCGGGTTGCATGCCAGAGGGCACCGATCGTTGGGGCGTAGACCAATCCCATCAAAACCCCGTGCTCATCCTGCGCTGCGATACTCACGTTCCAACCGGGCAAGTTATAGAAGTAATTGACGGTGCCATCGATCGGATCGATCACCCACGTAATTCCGCTGCTCCCGGTGCGATCGGTATCTTCCTCGCCGATAATGCCATCGTTCGGACGGGCCTTGAGTATCTCCCGGACAATCAGCGCTTCACTCGCGTGGTCCATATGGGTTGCAAAATCGCGGGCAGAACTCTTCTGATTGATATCAAAACCTTCTGGTCGATCCGAGAGCATCTCGCCGGCGCTCTGGGCGATCTGACGTGCGAGCCCTAATAGTTCCTGGGCGAGTTGGCTCTGATCTGACATCTCTGGACTCATCTCCTAAAAGTACCTCAATGCCCGCACTGTTATGGCACTCTTTGCTCCGTGAGTGATCTTCGATTAGTTGGCCGGTCCGATGATGGCAGTGAGCTAGAGCTCAAGGATCAAGAAGGTGTGAGTTACACCCTTCGCATTAGCGATCATCTGCGCTCGCTCGTCAATCAACCTCGTCTCGTTGCAGTGACCGCTCCTGGCGATGCTCCAGCTTCCATTACCGTAAAAGAAGTTCAAGCCCGACTTCGTGCCGGTGAGAACGCCGAGTCACTTGCGCGCATCATTGGTTGGTCGCCCGAGAAGATTGAAAAATTCTCTGGACCGATCATGCAAGAGCGCGCATACATCATCGAACTCGCCCTTGCGGCATCCCTGCAACGCGAGAAGCACTCCCCTTCACTCGCAACTGCAACCATCGCGCAACTCTCGCCACGAGGCGTTGATATGGATCTCGTCGAGTGGAACACCTGGCGCCACGCAGATGGCAGCTGGAATATCGTCCTTAATTATCCACTCAAAGATGGCGGCTTTGGCCAAGCAAACTGGAATTTCGATCTACAAAGTCGCACTCTAGAAGCGCTCGATGATGGTGCGTTATGGATTAGCGGCGAAGAGAAGATCGCTCGTCCAACTGTCCCAACACATGGAATAGTTTTTCCAGCAGAAACTGCTGCGCCACGACTCGTTGCAGTACGCGAAGAGATCGAGACCATTCGCATCACAACGACACCAGTTGCGCCAATCACTCCGATCACACCAACTGCTCCCATTGAGAGCGAAGAGATTCCGGAAGATGCAAAGCGTGATGGTGTGACAAAGCGCCTCAAAATTCCATCATGGGATGACATCATGTTTGGAAGTAAATCAGAGGACGATTAAATCACTGCGCGTAGCAGTGGAATCTCACTCTCTATTGCAGTAACTCCGCCATGTTGGCCGATAATTGCACTCTCTTTTTCAATTCGCGTGGGGTCGATCAGCACCAGATCTCCTTGAGCGATTGCGATCAGATCTCCGATCCGAGCAGCGCTCTCTTCACTCACCGTCTCGCCAAATAAGCCCAGCTCAATCGCCTCCGGTTTGGAATAGACGAGCGCCGTTTCACCGAGCTCCGAACGCCACTGCCCAACCCGTTCCCCGATGCTTCCTGGGGTGAGATAGATATGGCGCATCCGTGGCTCGCCACCCACCAAAGTGACATCGTTCATGAGTTGATTCTCTTGTCCGAGGATCACCTTGTGGCCAGCGTTCACCATTCCGTGATCTGCGGTGATGTAGAACGATGTGTTGCGAGGCAACTCGTTACATAGTCGAGTGATGAGATCGGCAACGGTTTTGAGCGCCACCAACCACTGCTCTGATCCAACTCCGAAGTTATGACCGGCGTTATCGACGATATTTGTGTAGAGATATGCAAAGGAGTTGGGTTCAGCGAGCGCACGTACCGTTTCACTCACCAGCTCTGGTGTGTGATTAGCGCCGAGGTAGGTGGCGCCACGAAGCGCAGCTTCCGTAAAGCCCGTCTTCTCGTAACGTTTATCACCGACACTTGTGACGTTAAATCCGGCTGCCTTCGCCTGTTCAAAGAGAGTGGGTGTCGATTGCCACACAAGCGGATCGATCTTCTCATCCCATTTGAGGGCATTCAGAAGTCGATCGGTGCCGGGAATGCGTACGGTGTATCCCAACATGCCGTGGATACCTGGCAATACTCCGGTTCCGAGCGAGGTTAAGTTAGTGACCGTTGTGGTGGGAAAGTGAGATTCCAGCTGCGGCAGGTGAATCAGCTGGGCAAATATCGGAAATTCATGGCCGTAGTGTGCGATCGCTTGCAGCCCCAGGCCATCGACCAAGAGCAGGCAGGCACGGCGAGTAGGAGCCAGATTGAGGGTGTTGTGGGCGGTCGGTAATCCGAGGCTGGCAAAGATCGATTGAGAGAGATCCGACAGTTTGGGCTTTTGAACGCTCACCTCCCCAGTCTGCCGTAATTTGCGTGGCAAGATACGCGACATGGCCCGTACCCCTAAAGCCGTTCTGCCAAAGGCTGGCGAGAACCCCGGCAAGATCATCGATATCGACGTCTCTGCGGAGATGTCTGAGTCCTTCTTGGAATATGCCTATTCCGTTATCTACTCCCGCGCCCTACCTGATGCCCGCGACGGTTTGAAGCCGGTTCAGCGCCGCATCTTGCACATGATGTTCGATATGGGACTTCGCCCAGATAAGGGCCACGTGAAGTGCGCCCGTGTGGTCGGTGAAGTCATGGGTAAGTTGCACCCCCACGGAGATGGCGCGATCTATGACGCCGCAGTCCGCCTTGCTCAACCTTTTACCACTCGCCTACCTCTGATCGATGGCCACGGAAATTTCGGCTCACTCGATGCCGGTCCAGCTGCGATGCGCTACACCGAGGCTCGCCTTGCTGCCGCAGCGATGGCGATGGTCGATGAGGCCGATGAAGATACCGTTGATTTTGGTGGCAACTACGACGGACAGCTCCTTGAGCCACTCGTACTGCCAGCCGCCTTCCCTAACCTCTTAGTCAATGGTGCAACCGGTATTGCAGTGGGTATGGCGACCAATATGGCCCCGCACAATCTTGGCGAGGTAATCGCCGCGACCAAGCATCTGATTGATAACCCTAAGGCGACCCTTAAGGCGCTGATGAAGTTTGTCCCCGCCCCCGATTTCCCAACTGGCGGTGAGATCGTTGGTCTCGAAGGCGTCGCTGATGCCTATGCCACAGGTCGTGGATCATTTAAGGTTCGCGCCACCGCTGTGATCGAGAAGGTAACCAGCCGCAAGCAGGGCATTGTTATCACCGAATTTCCATTTAACATCGGTCCAGAGAAAGTCGTCGAGAAGATCGCTGACCTGGTCAAAGCAAAGAAGATTCTCGGTATCTCCGACATCGTCGATCTCTCCGACGGCCAACAAGGCACCAAGGTCGTTATTGAGATTAAAAATGGCTATGAGCCAGAAGAGATTCTCGAGAAGCTCTACAAGCTCACGCCGATGGAAGATCAATTCTCGGTCAACGCCGTTGCGTTGGTCAATGGTCGTCCGCTGACATTGGGTCTCAAAGAACTTCTCCAGGTCTTTATCGACCATCGCGTCGAAGTAGTTCGTCGCCGCTCTGAATTCCGTAAGGCCAAAGCAGAAGGTCGCCTCAACTTGGTTGAGGGTCTGCTTAAAGCGATCATCGATATCGACAAGGTGATCAAGATTATTCGTGCCGCTGAAGATGCTTCAGAGGCTAAAGAAGCGCTCATCAAGTCCTTCAAGCTCTCGGATGAGCAAGCCACCTACATCTTGGATATGCCACTTCGTCGTCTTACCAAGATGAGCAAGCTCGAACTTGAGACCGAAGAGAAGTCGCTGAAAGAGACGATCGCTGGACTTAAGAAGATCTTGGCGAGCGAAGAGAGCATTAAAGCCCAAGTCTCCCTTGAGCTCACCGCAGCTTCAAAAGCATTTGCTACCCCGCGTCGTACTCGAATCGGCGCCGCTTAAAAATCAGAAGTTAAAAAAGCCCCACTGCGATCACTCGCGGTGGGGCTTTTGCGATTCCGTGCTGGTTAAGCGTCGATCCGATCGCGATCGATCTCGGCGGTGGAGATGAACTCTTTACGCGGTGCAACTTCATTGCCCATGAGCAGTTCGAAGATCGCCTCTGCCGCCTTCA
>CAIZGZ010000164.1 GCA_903932695.1 uncultured Actinomycetes bacterium
GAGATCGAATCCTCGATCACATCGGGAAGCTGGAACATCACTGGCGGATGTATCCAAGGATCTTCTGTCGCTTGATCAAGAATTTCTTGTGGAATAGCCCAAGCCGCTAGCGACTCTCTCCAATAATTCCCGGCTGAAGTCTCCACTAGTTACTTGGAAGCCAGGCTGATAGATCGCTACTGCTCTCGCAGTTGCATTTCTGATCTTCTGCGAAACCAGCGAGCGCTTCTTCAATATGTTGACCACAGCCTTCCCAAGTCGCTTTGCCGCACGTGTTACAACGAACTGCGCTGCACATGGTTATGCCTTCTTTCCAAAGAGGCGTGCGAGGAAGCCCGGCTCCTTGGGATCGTTCTGATGACCTTGGCATTGCTGGGACTTTGGAATTCCACGCATTACTTGATCAACGTGCTGCCCACAACCTGACCATGATGCCTTACCGCACTTGCGGCATGTAGTTCTGCTACACATATCTACTTTCCTACCTTTTCTATGTTGTTTGCTGGTGAATTACTCCAAGTCATATATCCGCCATCGAGATTGACTGCCTCGTATCCCAATTCACGAAGTAAGCGTGTTGCTGCGTGCCCTCGCTGGCCGACCTGACAAGTCACAAGGATCTTTCCTAGCGGAAGTTCGCTTCTGCGTTCACGGATTTCGTCTATCGGTATGTTGATTGCTCCGGGCAAAGTTCCACGATCCACCTCATCAGTGGTTCGAACATCCACGATTGAGTAGCCCTGGGATACCCTTTCTTCAACCTGGCTCCATTGAACTGTAGGCGTCAATCCGTCGAGTACATTTTCAGAGATATACCCCAACATATTGACAGGATCTTTTGCGGATCCAAATGGTGGTGCATATGCCAATTCGAGGTCGGCTAGCTCCGGGGCAGTGATGCCACCCTTCATGGCAGTCGCGATGACATCGATACGTTTATCTACGCCATCTCGCCCAACACCCTGAACTCCTAGAATCTTGTGACTCGTGGGATCTATCAATAGTTTGAGTGACATGCCTTGGGCACCGGGGTAGTACCCGGCATGTGATGCTGGGTGATTATGAACAACCATAAAGTCTCGACCAGCGGCCTTTAATCGTTTCTCATTCCATCCAGAAGTAGCGACCGTAAGGTCGAATACTTTAACAATCGCCGTTCCTTGGGCATCCACGGGTCTGATCTTTTTTCCCGCGATGTGGTCTGCGATCACTCGGCCGTGGCGATTGGCAATATTTGCAAGCGGCACAAGAGCACCGTGGCCATCAATTGAATCGATCTTCTCAACGGCATCACCCACCGCATAGATTGATGGATCGCTCGTGCGATTAAATTGATCAACCTTGACTCCCCCGCGATCGCCGATCACAAGCCCAGCTGCCTTCGCAAGAGTTACTTCGGGACGAACGCCAATAGCCATAATGACAAGTTCCGCTTCAATTTCTGTCTGATTTACTAAAGAGACTGAGGTTGGAGAAATGGATTCGAGTGCAGAACCTAGATGAAGTCTGACCCCGTGTTTTCTAATTTCATCGTGGACAAAGGTCACCATCTCAGGGTCAAGTGGCATGAGAACTTGGTCTTGCGCTTCAACAATCGATGTCTGGATTCCTCGGCGATGCAGATTCTCCGCCATTTCGACACCAATAAAGCCGCCACCGATGACTACTGCACTTTTCGGCTTACTCGCAACAACGCTAAAAAGACGTTTTACGTCTTCTACATTACGAAGTGAGAGAGATCGTTCAATCCCGGGAAGATTTGGACGTATTGCGGCAGCTCCCGGGCTAAAGACCAGATAGTCATACGAGAGTGAGTACTCCCTGCCATTTGCACGGTTCACTACATCAACTTGCTTTGCTTGCGTGTCAATCCTTAAAGCTTCCGTGTCAACACGTACATCAAGTCTGAAGCGCTTCCATAAACTCTCAGGAGTCTGCAACAGTAATGAATCTTCGTGCTCGATGATTCCGCCAATGTAGTAAGGAAGACCACAGTTCGCATAGGAGACAAAACCGCTCTTTTCAACCACGGTAATTTCAGCAGTTTCATCAAGGCGTCTCATGCGGGCGGCGAAGGACATGCCTCCAGCGACTCCACCTATAACCACAATTTTTTTCATCTTTATGCCAGACTTAAAAATAGTTGTTGAAGTTTTTCCCAGACGACTTTCTGATTACTTTTTCCATCAATAAGGCACTCTTCCAAGCTCGCAGAGATCAAGGTGAATGCGGCTGTATTTACAGCTTTGCTCACAGCTGCCATTTGATGAACTACTTCATCGCAACTGCGTCCCTCATCCAGCATTCGCGCGACCGCTCCTAGTTGCCCCTGGGCTCGATTGATTCGAGCAATGATTGCAGCGATTTTTGCCTCATCGGCGAGTACGTGTGTTGCATTCTTCTGAGTGGCCATAGATCAAGTATACCCCCAGGGGTATGTCATAGCAAATAGAGTTTTGGGAATGAGTGCTGGCACCGAACCATGCTTATAAGAAGAGTTCCTATTCCCCTAGCATCACGTGTGTAATCGAGTTTTAAGCGAGGGATGCAATGCTTCGAAATCGAATTCAAAGCATGCTCTTAGTTATTGCGAGCGTCTCTTTGGTTGCGTGGATGATCTATATTCTAAATGCCCTACCAACCTCTTATCGTGCCGAACATTGGAATGTGGCATGGTTTGGATATGACTTCGCAATGCTTA
>CAIZGZ010000165.1 GCA_903932695.1 uncultured Actinomycetes bacterium
GCAGAACTATTTCCGACTCTTTTAAAGATGGATATCGGAATCGATATCGTTACCGATCAGACATCGGCGCATGACCCACTCTCATATGTGCCAGCTGGAATCTCGGTTCACGATGCTGAGCAACTTGCAAAAGATGACCCCATTGAATTCACCAAGCGCTCTGAAGCATCGATGGCCGCTCACGTAGAAGCGATGGTCGGATTTATGGATAAGGGCGCCGAAGTATTTGACTACGGCAACTCCATTCGTGATGAAGCACGCAAAGGTGGTTATGAGCGCGCCTTTGCCTTCCCAGGATTCGTTCCAGCCTATATTCGCCCGTTATTCTGCGAAGGAAAAGGCCCATTCCGTTGGGTAGCGCTCTCCGGAGATCCGAAGGATATTTACCGTACCGATAAAGCGGTACTCGATCTCTTCCCTGAAAATGAGCATCTCAATCGCTGGATCACAATGGCGCAAGAGAAGGTTGCTTTCCAAGGTCTACCTGCTCGCATCTGTTGGCTCGGTTATGGCGAACGCGATAAGGCCGGCTTGGCATTTAATGATTTAGTAGCTCGTGGCGAAGTCTCTGCGCCAATCGTCATCGGCCGCGATCATCTTGATTGCGGTTCAGTGGCCTCTCCATATCGAGAGACCGAGGCGATGATTGATGGTTCTGATGCGATTGCAGATTGGCCGCTCCTCAACGCGATGGTCAATGTCGCCTCTGGCGCATCATGGGTCTCGCTCCATCACGGTGGCGGTGTTGGCATGGGTCGCTCTATGCACTCTGGCCAGGTAAGCGTTGCTGATGGAACCAAACTTGCAGCGCAGAAGATCGAGCGCGTTCTTACCAACGATCCAGGTATGGGAGTCATTCGCCATGCTGACGCTGGCTATGACATTGCTATCGATACAGCCAGAGAGCGTCACGTTCACGTCCCGATGCTCGACATCGAATAACCACTACATAACCACTCCATAAAGAGAGAATCAACTATTTAATGTCGCGCACATTACTGACCAATATTGGCCAGCTCGTTACCAATGATCCAACCCACGATGGAACGCCACTGGGATTGATCAACGATGCCGCCCTATTAATCGAAGACGAGCAAATTACCTGGGTTGGCTCTCAAGCAGATGCACCAATTAGGGATGTTGAGCAACAGGTGGATGTGCAGGGTCAGGCTCTTATCCCTGGTTTTGTCGATAGCCACAATCATTTAGTTTTTGCAGGCGATCGCAGCTTTGAATTTGCAGAGCGAATGCAGGGTCGAAAATACGCGGCGGGTGGAATTAATTACACCGTTGAACAGACACGGGCAGCAACCGCGCAGGAGCTTCGCTCAAATACGGCACGACTCGTGGCGCAAGCACTCTCGTCTGGAACTACCACTCTTGAGATCAAATCTGGCTACGGCCTGAATCGAGCAACCGAACAGTTGAGTCTTGAGATTGCGCGCGAATTCACCGATGAAGTCACCTTTCTCGGCGCACACATCGTGCCAAAAGAGTTTGCAAGCGCTCCGGAGGAATACGTGACTCTGGTGACTGGTGAGATGACAGCAATGGCTGCACCACTGGCAAAGTGGATCGATGTTTTCTGTGATCGAGGCGCGTTTACTCCGGAGCAGACCACCCGAATCCTTCAGGCCGGAATTGCACAGGGCTTGGCACCACGATTGCACGCTAATCAGCTAGAACATGGTCAGGGGATTTCACTCGGAGTGGAACTCGACGCGGCATCGGTTGATCACATCTCGCACTTTGATGATCGAGATATTGCCTTGCTTGCTGGCTCCAACACGGTCGCAACCTTCTTGCCCGGCGCAGAATTTTCTACGCGTTCACCCTATCCAGATGCACGGCGCATGCTCGAAGCCGGCGTGACTGTCGCACTTGCATCCGATTGCAATCCAGGAAGCTCTTACACAAATAGCATGCCATTTATGGTGGCGCTTGCAGTACGCGATCTCTACTTTACGCCGGAACAAGCGCTCTGGTCTGCGACTGCAGGCGGAGCTGCTGCGCTGCGTCGCAGCGACA
>CAIZGZ010000166.1 GCA_903932695.1 uncultured Actinomycetes bacterium
CTGCAGCTCAGCAGCTGCTTTTGCATTGGCAGCATCCTGGGCTGCTTTAGCATCAGCGGCCGCTTGTACTTGCGCTGCTTCAAGTGCTGTCTTTGCCGCATCTTCCGCAGCTTTTTCAGCAGCAGCAGCTTGTGCATCTGCAAGTGCTTTTGCGGCTGCGGCTGCGGCTGCGGCTGCGACTGCATTGATATCGGGCTGAGATTGTTGTGCTGGATTTTGAGATGGTGCTGGGTTGCTTACAACAATTGGATTTGCCAAGACAACTACCGGATCGCTGGTGATTTCAATATTCATGGAACCAGCTTGGGTGGCGGTACCAAGAGTGACCACGGTAGATCCGCTAATGGCGTAGGCGATTGTGCCGACTTGAATTTGACTAGATGTCACGGTCTCAATGAGAGGAACTGTCGATGTAGGTACCGTTCCGTCAGCTGCAAGCCAAGTGATGATGGTTGGCAAGATATATGTCTGGTTTGTTGGCAATATGCTTGCCAGCGCTGATGCATCGGCTAATGCGTAGACGTAGAGGTCCATATTGTCAGTCTTTGCACCAAAGGCATCTGCTGGAACTTTGTAAGAAACCGTGCTGCTTCCCAAGCTAAATGTCTCGTTTGGATATCCCACCCCAGCGTGCAGGGTTTTATGATCAAGAACGGTCTTAGGGGTACTGCCGGCAGCATAGAGCGAACTCTGGAGCCATTGAGCCGTAAGTGTGATGCTCGAGTTCCCAACGGTATAGGTGCTGGATGGTTGATAAGTGGCACTTCCATCGCTCCAACCCATGAAGTTAAAACCTGGGTTTGATAATCCGCTTGCCGAAGGAATGGCAAATGTGTCAGCTGAGAAGCGAAGGGTGCTGTCTGTTGGGACGGAGCCTGACCCCGTGCCAGCGGAGTACGTTACTGAGTAACCTGCAAGCCAGATTGGCGAGAAGGTGACTGGATTTGTGTAGACGGGAACTACATATGAGTCTGCGCTTGCATAACTATTAGAACCGTCAGTCCAGCCCCCGAATGTGTATCCACTTCGAGTCAACCCTTGTCCTGATTTGATCGTGATAACAGTTCCCTCAAGTTGTGCCACTTGAGTGGGCAGAGTTCCACTCCCTGGGTTTGATCCGAAGGAATATGAAATCGAAGTCGTTCCATTGAGCTGAAAGATCGCAGTAAGAACTACATTCGCGGCTCCAACTGTGTAGGTAGATCCCGCCGCATATGAGCTTGTTCCATCTGACCAATTTAGGAAGGTGTGTGCTTTCCAAGTCGGATTTGCCGAAACCGCAGGTAGCGTAAAGGAATCGCCCACATGTTTGCCGGTCAGCTGCGCAGGAGTACTCCCCGTACCTCCACCGAGATCGTACGTCACCGTATAAGGAACTTGTAGCCATTGGGCAGTCAAGGTGAGATCACCAGTGGCTACGACAGCATATGGTTGAGATCCCAGGTAGGAATTTCCGGTTCCGTCACTTGAGGTGTTCCAGTTAAGAAATGTATATCCAGGCTTAGTTGGAGCAGGAGCTACCGTAAAAGTGGTATTGAAATTAGCGATTGTCGATGTTGGTGCAGTTCCAGAAACCGCGCCGAGTGAGTAGGCGAAGTGATAGGCAATAGCGCTCCATTGCGCACTCAATACAGAGTTTTGAATAACGGTAAAACTCGATGAAGGATCATGCATTATTGCGTTGCTATCGAGCCAACCAGCAAAGGTGTACCCCGTGATCGCATTAGGCGCAGGCGGTAACGTAATCGACGTGCCAGAATTAAAGAGACCAAGATTGCTTGGATCGCTCTCAACCGTAGTCGAACCATTCATTGCATACGAAACAGTAAATTGTGCAATCCATTGAGCTGTGAATGTCATCGAGGTAGCAGTTGCTGCACCGATCACAAAGGTGTATCCGGCGGAATATTGAGAAGAAGAACCGTTGAGCTGCCAACCAAGGAACGCGTAGTTAGCACGTGTTGGCGTTGGAAATGTGAAAGCTTGATTGATATTCAATGTTGGCTGGATTGGGGTGTTACCGTCTCCACCATTGAGGTTGTACGTCACGGAATATGCAACCGGGATCCAAATCGGAACGAAGACCTGATTGCTAAAAGTTGAGTAGGTCGTTACTTGAGTAGCCGGTGCACTGGCGGCGGCCCAGCCCCCGAAGGTGTAACCGGTGAGCGCTAGAGCAGGTGAACCGATATTTCCAGAGAGAGTTACCCCAGGGGTTCCTGAAGTCCAACTTTGATTAGCCGGCAAATTTCCAGTCGCACCAGATGTCTTGCTGAACGAAATCGTGTACGTGTGAGCAGTCCATACAGGAGTCAGAGTAAAGATAGTCGTAGGCGTGAAAGTCGTTGTATATGTGGTTGTTCCATCACTCCAGCCGGCAAAGTCATAACCTGCTTTAACCATCGTTCCCACGCTTGGCAGTGAAATAGCACCGCTTGTCCATCCATCAGAAGTTCGACTCGCCGATCCACTATCGGAACCGGTGTTTGAATACGTAACTACATGACCCCATTGGGCATAAAGATCGATATTTGCCAAGAATTGGTACTGAGCGCCATCAAGGTACTGAATACCGGTGCCATCGGCACTGGTATTCCATGCCAGAAAGTAGTGCCCACTGTATGTGTAAGCATTTGGGCTCAGCGCAGAAGGGGCATTGACTGTCTGATTTGGCATTGTGGCTGAACCATCACCGCCATTGATATGAAAGGTCACCGTGTGGTTATTTTGAGTCCAAATTGCATAGTAATTAACGGCTGCTGCAGTTGAGTACGGAGTTGTCACCGGAGTTGTAGATAGCGCTGTCGCCGCCCAACCACCGAAGGATTTTCCGGTTGGGGCGGTCATTGTTGTCGTGAGAGGCAAGGCGACTACGGTGCCTCCAGACTGATAAAAGAGTTGAGATTGAGTTCCAGTTCCACCGTTAGGCAAGAAGGAGATCGACCAGTAGGCAGGGAAAGTTTTACTAAAGACTCCCCCATTTGTGAGGTTTCCTGTAGTTGGAGCTGCTCCATTTACCGTAAAGAAGTTCGCCGCAACCCCAGTCACGGTGTAAGCAGTATCTGGAACGACAGTGACAGAAGCTGTATATGTCGTATTTGCAGCGAAAGTCGAAGGAGAACCGTTCCACGAAATTGTTGCTGAATATTGGCCGTTATCGGTGATGGAACTCTGAGGGGTGGCACCCAGTACCGGTGCAGTGATGGCAACATTGGCGATTGATAAAGTCGTTTTGGCGGTTGCTGCAAATGTTTCAGTGAATACACCGGCGTTAGCAAGATTGCCTGAAGTTGCTGCAACCCCGTTAACCGTGAAGAAGTTCGCGGCCACGCCAGCAAGGCTGTATGACGAATCTGGCACTACCGTGATTTGCGCGGTATAGACAGTGTTAGCGGCAAAGGTGGCGGGTGACCCGTTCCACGAAATAGAGGTCGTATATTGACCATTATCTACTGTGGAAGTCTCTGGCATTGCGCCAAGAACCGGAGTAATGACAGGAACATTTTGGGTGGTAATAGTAAAGGCCGACACTGAAATTGTTTGCTGTGATTGTGTGGCAGTGGAATATGTGGAATTTCCAGATTGATTGAAGTCAATTACGCAACTACCCCAGTGAGTGAGATGGAGCAACCCAGCCCCGTCCAACGAGCAGTTACTCGAGGAAGAGCCATCAACAGTTATAGCGACCGAGCCTCCTGGGGCAGTTGCTGTTGGGGTATATGTATCACCTACGTGATAAGTCACTGCAGGAGTGCTTGTGATCGAGATTGGATTTGCCAATTTGTTTACATAAGTAAAGGTCTGATTCACACTGCCGTAGTTCGTAAGAATCTTGAGCTGAGCAGTTCCGGCAGTTCCGGTAGGTGTAACCACCTGCAACGAAGTAGAGGTGTTGTTTGATACAGCAAGTGCTGAACCATTAAGAAATACTTTTGCGCTTGCGAGATTAGCACCTTGAACTGTCAGCGTGTCGCCACCGGCTGCAAGGCCGGTATTTGGGTTGAGACTTGCCACGGTCGGCGCAGTACCCGATTGACTGCAATAAATAGAAGCGTTTGGCAGATTAGCAAAGAGGTAGGTGTCGAGAGTTGAATTATCCAAAGCTGGATTGATCAAACCGCAATATTGAACAGATGTAATAACCGTGGCAGTTGTTTGATTATGTCCGCCAGAAATACCAAAGGAATTCGACGCAATCGAGGTTAGTGCAGGTTTGCCAATTCCAAATGAGATAGTTTTCAAGTATCGGTCATCGGCAAAGGCAGCGTCCCCAATAGTCGTGAGAGCCGTTGGAATTGCAATGCTGGTAAAAGCATTTGACTGCGATTGACCTTCAAACGCATTTTGGCCGATCGATAATACATTTGGTCCAAGATTTACTGCAGTAAAATTAGAGCCGTTATCAAAATAGGATCCAATGTTGACGTAACCATTGCCAATGTTGAGTGCGAGCGTATCTTGATTAAACATGTAGTACGGAAGTGTCAGGGTGTTTGCAGAGCTTGTTGGACCTTCAACGGTTGCCGAAGTCAACGATGCGGTGTTTTGTATCGCCTGAGAAGAGATGCTGGTGACAGAGCTAGGAATATCAAGGCTAGTGAGTCCCGTGAGGTTAATGAGGCCGTAGTTAATGGCGGTAAGGCTTGATGTAGGCCAGACAATCGATGTGAGGTATGCGTTAGTGAGTGGACTGTTGTTTTGATTCCAAGGAACAAATGCACCAAATTCAATCGATGTAATGCCATTTGGAATCGTGGCAATACCTGCACATTGGTAAGCAGATCCTTTAAGGATTGAAGTACCGCTGATTGATAGAGTAAATGTCGTATTTGTGGTGCTTGTCGCCTCTGAAGTCGCTGTAGCGTTTGAAGTCTTGGAGCAGCTCAGCGTGTAATTGTACGCCTGCGATGGTGCCATGGATAACGAACTGGCGATAAGGGCAAGAATAGCCACGAACAGAAATCGACGATTCGAGTTGCTCTTTACTGACAACACAGGGTGGGCTCCATTTCCAAGGTCTCCATCTCCGTAGCCTTAACGAAGATTGAAACAGGCTTGCAATCTTGGAATAGTATTCCACAAGTGCCCAGATTTTGAGTGGGTTCGCTTCTCCATCAATCTCCGCATAAATGTGCCCTATGAGTTCTAGACTTTGGATGTGCCCGCGAAGAAAAAGGTGACCTCGGAGCCCTCGGGCCGCCAGGCGGCCTATCGCGCTCGAAATCGTCTCGGGCTACTCAAGGCGGGTCAACAGGTCTTGGCTGAAATTGGACCTTCAGCGACGATAGAACAATTAGCGGGTTATGCCCAAGTCTCCCCTACGACCATCTACAAATATTTTCCTAATAAAGATGTCTTATTCGCAGAGGCGTTAGATCAAATGTGGCGCGAGTGGGTCGTCTGGTCATACAACGGAGCCGCGCCAGCTTCCAGCCTGGAGGCCGTCATTGATTCTGCTCGAAAGCTCTTCTATGTGAAACAAACCCACCCATTCTTCGGACAAGTCTTGAGCCGAGTGCTTACCAATCCCTCCTTTATGATCGCGGCGGTAAAAGGTGGCGGAGTTGTGACATTTCAGGCACTGGCAAAGCAAGGACTCATTGAAAGCGAAGACTTCGACAAGCGCATCATTATTTGGTCATACATTCTCTTGGGCCTGATCACATCAGTTCACTTAACCGGCGAGCTCAGCCCTCAAGAAGCGGAGAAATCCTTTGCCATTGGGCTCTCAGTGTGGGGATTGAGCGAGGCGAAGATCAACAAACTCATGGCTCGCCCGCTGGTCTTTCAAGAAACCAAGTAGCGTTTAGTCGGCAGTACAAAAGAATAATCGCCCTATAAGCGGAATGAATGAGAAAAGGCCTCGGTTGATCGAGGCCTTTTCGTGCACAACTGCGGCAACTACACCGACCAGGCTGCCAATTACAACACGCCCCCACCGCACGGATGACGTTAAGGCTTGCGTCTCAGGACTATTGAGTATTAAAAGTGAGGCGTGGATAAGAATCGCCTGTGGAAAGCAAAAGGGACCTAGCGATTAACTAGGTCCCAGTTGCTACCAAACAAGCTACATTGAAGTATGCCACAAATATTTGAGCACTCGAGCCATCTAGAGACGCTTGGGAATTAAAAAGAAGAGTCGCCCTATAAGCCGGATTCAGAGGCTATCTTCGCTAAATGTCCCACCAAATGGTCGCAATCTTTCTTATTGCAATTTTAGGTTGAACTCGAAGGAATTCTAAGATTTCCACTTCCCTACTCTCAGGCAGGCATAATCTGATGCGTGAAAACTTTGCTTGGGACTCAAGATCCGACTCGGTTCTCATAGAACCATTCCATAGCTCGAGATGCGCATCAATTCCGAGTTCACTGAGAACATCCATGAGATTTTCTGGTGTTGGATTAATCGGCCGATCAAGATTCCAGAA
>CAIZGZ010000167.1 GCA_903932695.1 uncultured Actinomycetes bacterium
AGCTGGCTACAACATCCGCGCTTTTAATCTCGGCGCAGGAAGCGATATGGAGCCAAGAATCTTTGCGGTCACCAAGCGCTCGTTCGCGCCGAGTCAGGTCGCGTAATTGCTTCTTCTCATCCACTTCTCAAGTTTATGCGAGTCTGCAGGTCGATCAACTTCGAGCGCCACCAATACGCAAGATTACGGAGTCAGCCAAGTAGGGTTGCGGTATGGAATTAGCGCGTATGAGTGTCATCGAGATGGCGCAAGCGCTCCTTGAGATCTCGCACCCGTTGGCTCCCTTTGATATGCCGTTGCTCGATGCCCACGGCGCGACCCTTGCCGAAGATATCTACGCCGGCGAACGATTAGTTCTGCGCGAAGGATCACGAATTCGCTCTACCCAAATTGGGCTTGCCGCCTCTATCGGTTTGGCAGCGCTTCCAACCCAACCTCATCCACGCGTTGTCGTCATCTCAGCTGGCGATGATTTGGTGGAGCCCGGTCAAGATTTAGTGGGAGAGAATGACGAATTTGAGACCAATTCGTGGATGCTGACTACCGCTGTGAAAGAGGCAGGTGCAGTCGGCTACCGAGTGCATGCGATTCCGGAGAACCAAGCTCAACTCAAATCGGTGATCGAAGATCAACTGGTTCGAGCCGATCTGATCATCATTAGTGGCGAGAGCCACGATGGCTCCATTGAGTTAATCGAATCGGTACTACGCGAGCTTGGAACGATCACCAGCGCGATTCCACAACTAGAGGGCAGCGCTCGCCATAATTTTGGAACAATCGGCGAGGATAAGGTCCCGGTCTTGACCCTACCCGGAGACCCCATCGCAGCCTTCTTGTCATGCGAGCTCTTTGTGCGCCCGATGATTCGCCGCATGCTTGGTGTCAGCAATATCTACCGCCCCACCATTAAGGCCGCAATCACCGCGAACGTAGAATCACCGATCGGCCAGACCTCCTTGATTCCAGCCACCCTCTCCGGCGCCGGAGCAGATGGCGCAATCCGAAGCGTTACTCCACTGCCGCATCAGGGCGAGCTCTTTACGCTCTCCGATGCACATGCATTGATTGCAATTCCAGCAGATTCTCCTGGCGTGCTCGTTGGCGAAGAGGTCGAAGTGCTCGTTCTCGACCGAATTAGTTAGGGCTGGGTCCGCTCAATTATGCGTGAAGGATGGCCGATCCGAATCTCTGACTTCGAACTCGCGCTTAGGCCGCTGCGATTTCGGGATAAATCAGCCTGGGATAGCGTTCGAGCGGCGAATCGAGAGTGGTTAGCGCCCTGGGAGGCCACCCGGCCCGAGGTCGATCCCGATCAGGTTCTTCCATCTTTCTACGGAATGGTCTCGTTTTTTAACCGAGAAGCGCGAGCTGGACGTTCGCTGGCCTTCGGTATCTGGATTCGTCAGGATGGGGTCGAGTATTTTGCCGGGCAGATCACACTTGGCGGCATTGTGATGGGTGCATATCGCGGGGCTCACATCGGGTATTGGATCGATCAACGTTTTGCCAACCGAGGGTATGCGACGCGCGCCGTCCGACTACTTACTCGCTACGCCTTTACAGATCTCAAATTGCATCGGATTGAAATAAATATGCGCCCGGAGAATCTTGCTTCAACTCGGGTCGCCCAGAAGAGTGGATACAGTTTTGAAGGAGTTCGACCACGCTATTTACATATCGATGGGCAGTGGCGAGACCACCTGACATACGTCTGCGAAAATAACGTAAATCCATAGATTTAAGCACGGTATCGCTTAGAGTTACATTCCATGGCGTCGGGTTTAATTTATCTCATCATCCTCGGGATGTGGGGCGCCTATTTTGTTCCCAAGTGGATGTCACAACATGACACTGCTTCTGGTCGAGCAACAGCCCGGTACAAGAGCGCGATGCAGGTCGTCGCATCTACTCCAAATATTCCAGATGCCGTAGACCCAGCTAAAAAGTTGCGGGCACTGCGCAAACGCCAAATCGGCGTAGCTACACTTTTGGGAACAACGGTCGCTGCGTTGATTGCCTCGGTCACCGGTGCATTTTCACCAGTTCTCACTTTGATCCCGGCGACTGCGTTGGCGATTTTCTGCGTACATATTCGTCGCCAAGTCGTAGCGACTCAGTTAAAGAAGCGTCGCCTTAAGGCGCTTGCAACAATCACTACAGCACAGATCAAACTCGATCCATCTGTGCGAATCTCGCTCTCACCTCGCCCAATCACAGAGAATTTAGATTCACTTGCATCGACCGAGCACTGGATTCCGCTCTCCGAACGCACTGAATCATCTGCAATTACAATTATTCCGCGCGAAGCAGGTTTTGATCCAGCGATGGAGTTGGCGCAACAACTTGCTCGCACCGAAAAACTCAACAATGGCTGGTCTCCGGTCGCGGTTCCACGTCCTACGTATGCGACTGCACCAAAAGCGATTCGTTCACAGCGCACAATCGATCTCACGGTTCCTGGCGCTTGGACCGCTGAACAAGAGCGGTTACAAGCACTTGCCGGGCCAACACGAGATGATCTCTTCGATCAAGAGCTAGCAGAACAAGCGGCGGTTATTCGCGATCAAGCCGCAAATCAGTAATTAGAAGTACTTCTTACCAATTCATTAGATCCAGGATGGAAACCACATCATGGACGACCAGTGGCTGTAACTAATAACGCCGCCGGTAAAGAGCGGGTAGAAGTAGAGAAAATTGGCGATAATTACCGCAAGAAAACCATAAACCAAATACCTGCGGTAGCGCAGAGTGATGAGCTCTCCGGTGCGAGATAAAGTCGGCTCAAGATATTTTGCTAAGACAAAAACAATGATCAAGATAATAAATGGTTCAAAAGCGATCACGTAGAACGTAAAGACAGTGCGCTTTTGAAAAACAAACCAGGGCAGATAGCCGGCTGAAAGTGAGAGTAAGAGCAGTCCGCTCTGCCATTCGCGCCGTGCTATCCAATATCCAAAGGTGATCGCGATGGCGATCACGCCAGACCACCAGAGAAGCGGTGTGCCGATCGCAAGCACTTCTTGTGAACATTGCGATGCTCCGCAGGTTGACGGCGCTTGATAGAAGAATGACGTAGGCCTTCCCATAATCAACCAACTCCATGGATTGGCAGAGTAGGTATGTGGCGTCGTTAAATTTGTATGAAAGTTGAGGATCTCAGATTGGTAGTGCCACCAAGATGCGAGAATGTTTTTACTCCACTGGCGATCCCAGCCGCGTGAATTTGAAAACCAGCCAACCCACGAACCAACGTACACGAGGGTAGGAAGAATGAGGTATTGCGTGATGCGCAGGAGAAGTTTCTCGCGGAGAGTTCGACGAACTGGTCGTTCTACCTCGAGGGCACGATTGGTGCGGTAATCAACATAGAGAGTGAAGAGTAGATAGGCGACCAAGTAGTAGAGACCACTCCACTTCGTCGCTGCTGCTAAACCGAGTGAGGCCCCGGCAAGCCAGTGCGAGGAGCGCAGGAGAAAGAAGAAGCCGAGCAAGGTAAAGAACATCAAAAAGATATCTAGGAGCGCAGTTCGCGACATCACAAGATTGATGCCATCACTCAGCATCAGGATCCCTGCGGTAAGACTCAGTAGGTAGGAATTAAAAAGTAGCTTTGCTACGTAGAAGATCAACACGACCGAAGCGGTGCCAGCGAGTGCGGCAGCGATCCGCCAACCAAATTCGTGATACCCAAAGAGTTTGATGCCGGCAGCGATCATCCATTTTCCAATAGGGGGGTGGACAATGAATTGCGCAGCGCCATTGCTGGGATCGAGTTCTACGCCATGATGGAGTAACGAGTTCGCGTTTTGGGCGTAATAGACCTCATCGAAGACAAACCCCTTTGGGTAGCCGAGGTGCCAGAGTCGAAAAATCAGTGCGGTGAGCGCCAGTGTCAGAACGGTGGCTCGCTCTCGCAGCGCTGTGGTCATGGAGAAAGCGTAAAGCCTGCGAGAATACTCCGGTGTTGATCTTGGCCTGTGCTCCGCTCGGAAATCCGGGAGATGCCACTACGCGC
>CAIZGZ010000168.1 GCA_903932695.1 uncultured Actinomycetes bacterium
ACGGTTGCGACCCAATCCAGTCCATAAAAGATCACAAAGACGAGGGTGGAGGGGTGAACAGATCGGAAGAGGATAGATGGCAAGAGGAAGAGTGAGAGTCCACGCAACAAGTAGTAGACGAAGAGAAGTTTGACTGGACTAACGCGATCGGTCAGCCAACCGGAAAAGATCGTTCCTACTACGTCAAAGACACCGACAAGTGCGAGCAAACTCGCCGCCGTGTCCATCGCCATGCCGTGATCCATCGCTGCGGGAATAAAGTGTGTACCGATCAGACCATTGGTTGAAAGTCCGCAGACAAAGAACGAGCCAGCGAGTAGCCAGAACTTCTTCACTTTCATCGCTTCGCGCAAAGTATCGATCGTCTCACGCGCAGCATTGCGCTTTACTTTTGAGGCAAATTCAAAATCAGCTGGAGCGCCATAGGGGGCAACCGCAATATCTTGTGGGCTTTCGCGCAAAAAGAGCGCAATGACGGGAACCATCGCAAGACTAGAAAGACCTACCGTTATTGAGATGGATTTCCAGCCGTAATGCATCGCCAGCCGAGAGAAGAGCGGGAGAAAGATGAGGTTGCCAGCAGCGCTTGCTGCGGTGAGAACGCCGATCACTATGCCGCGCTTTTTGATAAACCAGCGGTTCACAATCGAGGCGGCAAAGACCAGCGCCATGGAACCGGTTCCGCCGCCAACGATCAGACCCCATAGCACGGCCAAGTGCCATGGTTGAGTGATGTATTGAGTACACCATGCCGCACTACCAACGATAGTCAGAGCCGTGATCACGACTTTGCGAATTCCAAAGCGCTCCATCAACGCAGCGGCAAATGGTGCGGTGAGACCGTAGACCAATACGTTGATACTGATCGCAGAGCTAATCGATGCGCGACTCCAGCCAAATGCGGTCTGCAGTGGCATCATCAAAACCGTTGGTGCAGATCGGAAACCCGAAGTTGAGACCAGCGTCAAGAATGTGACAGCAGCTGCGATCCAAGCTGGATGCAATCGAGATTTGGTTGCTGCAGCGCGATTACTCATTGAGACCCTTTCCGGCCAGAATTGCTGGTGTCGCTTTTTCGATACGAGAATCCACCGTCTTCTCTTGCTTTGCTGCCGTGAAGTGCAGTACATATGCACGGCGGCGACCTGGTGTGAGCTTCTTGAAGGCGGGCAACAAGCCAGGAATTTTCTTGAGCTTCTTCTCGATCTCTGCTGGCAGAGGTTGCTCTGCGGATTTAACAAAGGCGAATTCCAGACCAGCTTCCTCGATCGAGATCGCTTCCTCCAGATAGCCCTTAATCGCCTTATGAAGTTTTGCCACTTCATCGATCGATGTGAAGCGAAGTTGACGGCTAGATTGAACATTTTCGGTCTGGCGAATCAACAATTTTTTAGGATCTTTCATGAGCGCGCCTTTAAAGAAGAGGATGGCGAAGTACTCTTTAAAGCCATGGATCAGAAAGACATTTGAGTTATCGAGGGTGTAGCAGGGATTGCCCCACTTGAGGTCTTCGGTAACCCCAGTAGATAGGGCGAGCTCGCGCAGCTCTGCCATCTCTGCGCCCCAGCGCTTCTCGTTTCTTAAGAAGGCATCGACTCGCTTATTTTTCACACTCTTCGAGGATTTACCGGTAGGCATTAGGCAAGCGTAGATCAATCCCGATAAAACTCGTACTATTCCGTTATGGCAACATCCAACCTTTCTCATGATGAGAAATGGCCACGCGCTCACTCGCTTTTTAACGCAGTTGAACCTGGCGCGACGACCCGGAGCGAGCTCGCCCTTGTGGGTGTTCCTGCATCGTCGACCTCACTTTCTCCGACGTCCGCGCACCTCACGCCAACTGCGATTCGACAGGCGTTGGCAAGATACTCGACCTTTGCCGCATCGACTTCAACTCAACTCATTGGTAAGAACTTTGTTGATCTCGGCGATATCGCAGAACCTGACTTTGAAACTGGTGAAGAACGAGTCCGAACTCAATTGTCTGGAGCTCGTGCAGCTCATTCCTTGCTCATCGCTTTAGGTGGAGATAACTCAATTACCTACTCCGTCGCTCGTGCCCTTTGGAGCGACCTCTCAGATGTTGGCGTCATCACCTTAGATGCGCATCACGATCTCCGTGATGGCGTTTCAAATGGCTCCCCAATCTGGCGTTTGTTGCAGGCTGGAGTAAAGGGTGAGAACATCGTGCAGATTGGTATCTCAGATTTCGCCAATAGCGAGCCATACACCCAACGCGCACGCGAGAACGGCATCACTGTGATTGATCGGGCGGCGCTTCGACAGGAGTCGATTGCAATCGCAATCGCTCGCGCGCTAGAGATTGCAGGTCGTGGTGGCCGCGAGATCTATGTTGATATCGATGTCGATGTCTGCGACCGCTCTGTTGCGCCCGCCTGTCCAGCATCTGTACCTGGTGGAATTACCGCTGATGAGCTTCGTCAAGCCGCTCGACTTCTAGCGAGTGACGCACGAGTGCGAGCAATAGATATCACCGAAATCGATGCGGCGCTCGATACTCCGGATCAACGAACCATCAGACTTGCAGCGCTTCTCGTCTTAGAGGCTGCTGCTGGAGTCGCGAGTCGTTAAACCAAGTCGGCAAATACTTCGCGAGCCGCTTTTGTTACAGCGCCGGAGCGAACCAGCAGATCTGCAGCTTCAAGTTCTGGCGAGATAAAGCGATCAGGACCAGGCCCCGGCACGCTCTTGCGAAGTTCTGCAACCACACGTCCGGTAGCCGGTGCTGGTTGTAGTCCGGCACGAAGGTCGATGGAGCGAGCTGCGGTAACGAGCTCGATAGCGAGAATACGCGATAGATTTTCGACAACCTTGCGCAGCTTACGAGCAGCGCTCCAACCCATAGAGACGTGATCTTCCTGCATCGCCGAACTGGGAATCGAATCAACGCTTGCCGGTGAGGCAAGGCGCTTATTTTCACTGACGAGACCTGCTTGTGTGTATTGCGCGATCATCAATCCAGAATCAACACCCGGATCATCAGCCAAAAATGGTGGCAGACCATGTGAGCGAGCACGATCGAGCGCGCGATCGGTTCGGCGTTCTGCGATCGATCCAAGATCGGCTGCTGCTATCGCCAAGAAATCTAAGACATACGCAACTGGTGCGCCATGGAAATTTCCGTTAGAAGCGACGCGACCATCAGGCAGGACGACCGGATTATCGATTGCGCTCTGCAGCTCTCGCTCTGCGATAGTGCGCGCATAATCAATGGTGTCGCGAACCGCACCGGCAACTTGTGGTGCGCAGCGAAGTGAATACGCATCTTGCACTTGAGACGTGTCGTTGATATGCGAAGCCACAATCCCGGAACCTTTGAGCATTCCGAAGATATTTGCTGCGCTGACCGCTTGACCGATCTGCGGACGCAATGGAAAGTGCAACTCTGGTGCAAAGACTTTATCGGTGCCAAGAAGTCCTTCGATGCTCATCGCAGCAGTGATGTCAGCAACTGCCGTAAGGTCATCAAGATCTGAGATC
>CAIZGZ010000169.1 GCA_903932695.1 uncultured Actinomycetes bacterium
AACGAACAAGAACTCAGCGAGTACTTGTTCCGCGCTGCTGCCCGCTACCAAATGACTCCTGATCAATTCATCAAGGAAGTCTCTGAAGCTGGACAGATTCAGACCATGATCGCCGAAGTTGGTCGCGCTAAGGCGTTGGCTGGTGTACTCGGTCGCGTCAAGGTCGTTACCAAGTTAGGCAAGGTTGTTGATCTCGAGGCACTCGCTCCAAAGCGACCTGAAGTCATCAGCGCAGAAGACGAGCAAGAGTAATTTCACGATTTAACGCTTAAAGCTGCGGCCGGGTCCTTCTGGATCCGGCCGCTTCTCTTAGGGCGAACAGCCCCAGGAGAAAAGTTGCCCATTTGCGGAAGCATTTGTCCGGAAAGATTGTTAAGGTCAATACAGGTAATAACGTTTGAGTAATTGTTTGAGGAGGAGCAGTGGATATCAAGGCCGCCCGTTCAGCGGGTCAATTCGGCGGTGGGTTAGACGATCAGGTCTATCAGCGCTTGCTCCAAGATCGCATTATCTTCATGGGCTCACAAGTTGAGGACAATATGGCGAACGCGATCTCAGCTCAGATGCTTCTGCTCGCTGCAGAAGATCCAGAGAAGGACATCTATCTTTATATCAATTCACCCGGAGGCTCAGTCTCTGCAGGTATGGCGATCTACGACACCATGCAATACATCAAGAACGATGTAGTAACAGTTGCCATGGGTCTTGCCGCCTCGATGGGTCAATTCCTACTTACAGCCGGCGCAAAGGGAAAGCGTTATGCGCTTCCAAACGCGCGCATCTTGATGCATCAACCACTCGGTGGCATCGGCGGCACAGCAACAGATATCAAGATTCAGGCAGAGCAGATGGCATTTACCAAGAAGCGCATGGCCGAACTCATTGCTTATCACTCAGGACAAACACTTGAGCGCATCACGCAAGATTCAGATCGCGATCGCTGGTTTGATGCCGAAGAGGCACAGGCTTACGGTCTATGCGATCACGTGGTTCGTTCTGCAGGTCAAGTTTCAGGAAGTGGTGGAACAGCATGAGCATCAATATGAATAAGGTTTCGGAATTTACTAGCCGCTACGTCCTGCCAACTATCGAAGAGAAGACTTCGTATGGTTACAAGCGCCTAGATCCATATACAAAGCTCTTCGAAGAGCGCATCATCTTCGTTGGTCAAGGAATCGATGACACCGTTGCCAACGATGTCATGGCCCAGCTCCTCACTCTTGAGTCAATGGACCCAGACCGCGACATCATGATGTACATCAACTCACCAGGTGGCTCATTCACAGCGCTGACCGCGATCTATGACACCATGCAATTTGTTCGCCCAGATGTCATGACAATCTGCTTGGGCCAAGCTGCATCAGCTGCTTCGGTTCTTCTTGCAGGTGGCGCAAAGGGTAAGCGCATGGCACTTGAACATGCTCGCGTCCTCATCCACCAGCCATATAGCGAAGGCCAGGGACAAGGTTCTGATATCGAGATCCAAGCTCGCGAAATCTTGCGCATGCGTTCACTTCTTGAGGAGATGCTCGCAAAGCACTCCAACAAGAGCGTGGAAGAGATCAGCAAGGATATTGAGCGCGACAAGATCCTTACCGCTGCCGAAGCAGTCGAGTACGGAATCATTGATCAGGTGCTCGCATCTCGTAAGGCCTCGAAGTAAGTTTTACTCTGTAAGCGAACAGCCTGGGTGGAGAAAATCCACCCAGGCTTTCGTCTTTTTCATAGACTTCTCCCATGACAACCCGTATCGGCGAGAGTGGCGATCTGCTCAAGTGTTCGTTCTGTGGCAAGACACAGAAGCAGGTTAAGAAGCTCATTGCTGGTCCTGGCGTTTATATCTGCGATGAATGTATCGATCTCTGTAACGAGATCATCATCGAGGAGCTCACCGAAACATCACA
>CAIZGZ010000170.1 GCA_903932695.1 uncultured Actinomycetes bacterium
CGTCGTGCACGCGGAGAAGGTGTCACACCAGGCGAGAGCGTTGATGAAGATGGCGTCGTCACGGTTGTTAAAGTCCGTGAACCTCGTGACCGCAATGATCGCAGCGATCGCAGCGATCGCGGATCTCGCAACAATCGCAATCGCAATGATCGTCGTGATCGTAATGATCGCGGAGACCGTGGTGATCGCAATCGAGATTTCACTCGCCGCCGCGGAACCATTATTACTGAATCAGAGTTCCTAGCTCGTCGCGAAGCTGTCGATCGCGAGATGTTGGTGCGCCAAACTGGTGACAGTACCCAGATCGCTGTGCTAGAAGACAAGATTATGGTGGAGCATTACGTCAACCGTAATAGCAACATCTCTTATGTCGGTAACGTCTATCTCGGCCGCGTGCAAAACGTTCTGCCATCGATGGAAGCAGCTTTCGTTGATATCGGCAAGGGTCGTAACGCGGTTCTCTACGCAGGCGAAGTGAACTGGGATGCCGCTGGCATTGCAGAAGGTTCAAGCCGCAAGATTGAGAATGTTCTCAAGACCGGCCAATCAGTCCTCGTTCAAGTAACGAAAGATCCGATCGGACAGAAGGGTGCGCGCCTGACAAGTCAGATCTCGCTCCCGGGTCGTTACCTCGTCTATGTGCCAGGTGGCGCAATGAGTGGAATCAGTCGTCGCTTGCCAGATCAAGAGCGCAGTCGCCTCAAATCAATTTTGAAAAACCTCATCCCAGAAGAAGCTGGTGTGATCGTTCGCACCGCATCTGAAGGTGCATCCGAAGAAGAGCTAGAGCGCGATGTCACTCGCCTGAAGGCGCAATGGGAAGATATTCAAGAGAAGGCCGAGAATCCTTCAACGTCTGCTCCATCACTTCTCTATAGCGAACCAGATCTCACGGTCCGAGTTATTCGCGATATCTTCAATGAAGATTTCCGTCGACTCGTCGTACAAGGCGATCAGGCGTGGGATGACATCAATAATTATCTTGGCCATATTGCACCAGAACTCACCGCAAAGATTGAGAAGTGGACCGGCGTTCGCGATATGTTCGTAGAACATCGCATCGAAGAGCAGCTCGCAAAGGCCTTCGATCGCAAGGTCTATCTACCATCTGGTGGATCTCTCGTCATCGATCGCACCGAAGCGATGATCGTTATCGACGTCAACACCGGTAAGTTCATCGGTAAGGGCGGCAACTTGGAAGAGACCGTCACCAAGAACAACTTGGAAGCGGCCGAAGAGATTGCTCGCCAACTTCGCCTTCGCGATATGGGTGGAATCATCGTTATCGACTTCATCGATATGGCGTTGGAATCTAACCGTGATCAAGTATTGCGTCGCCTCGTTGAGTGCCTCGGTCGCGATCGCACCAAGCACCAGGTTGCAGAAGTTACGTCGCTCGGACTAGTTCAGATGACGCGTAAGCGCGTGGGCCAAGGTCTGATCGAAGCATTCTCGACTACCTGCGAATCATGCGGTGGCCGCGGAATTCACATCCATTCTGAGCCAGTCCGCAAGGTCGAGCTCGACAAGGATATGGATCAGCGCTACGTCCCAACCTCGTA
>CAIZGZ010000171.1 GCA_903932695.1 uncultured Actinomycetes bacterium
ATTGTTCGTCACGGCTGAAGATGATTCGATCATGCAGGCGTGAGTAGCGGCCTTGCCAGAATTCAATGCTGCGCGGCGTCACGCCAAAGCCGCCCCAGTGGGGCGGAGTCGGAACCGAACTCCCTTCGGGATAACGCTCTGCAAACTCTTGATAGCGAGCCTCGAGCACCTCACGGGAGGCAAGCTCGTCGGATTGAGAACTGGCCCAGGCTCCGATCTGACTACCCCAAGGGCGCGAAGCAAAGTATTGATCGGTCACCTCTTGCGCTACCTTGACTGCGCTACCTTTCACAATCACCTGTCGTTCCATGGCATACCACGGGAAGAGCAAGGCGACGTGAGGATTAAATTGGATCTGGCGACCCTTGGCCGATTGGTAATTTGTGTAGAAGGTGAAGCACTCGCCATCGACATCTTTCAAGAGCACGGTTCGGGATGCGGGCGCGACATCCCCGTTCTGGTCGGCTTCAATGGTGGAAAGCACCATGGCGTTGGCTTCAACGATCACCGGATTGAGGGCGGCCTCTGCCAGCCAGCGCGAGAACTGTTCTAGCGGGTTGGTGTGGAGCGCGCTTTCGTGGAGACCAGCCTCGCCATAGGAACGGCGCATCTGGCGGATCGCATCACGGTCTAGCGGGTTAGGCAGCTCTGAACTCATAGGTGTATCTAACGTCACTTTCCGTTCTCCCGCTATTCGCCGCCAGGGGGTGGCATGCCAGGGGGCAGAAGATGGAGAATAGGAGCATATTCACCAAGCTAGCCGGTGGCCACCGACCGTGACCGCCCGGCACTCTTAGAGGAGTTCTTGTGAGCGATGATTTCAAGCCAGGGCTAGAAGGCGTAATCGCCTTTGAATCGACCATTGCTGAGCCAGATAAAGAAGGCAGCGCGCTTCGCTATCGCGGAGTCGATATCGAAGACCTTGTTGGTCGCGTGACCTTTGGCAATGTCTGGGGTCTGCTCGTTGACGATGAATTTAATCCAGGACTTCCACCTGCAGAACCATTCCCGTTGCCAGTTCACTCCGGAGATGTGCGCGTTGATGTGCAATCTGCGATCGCTATGTTGGCACCTGCTTGGGGTTTTAAGCCGCTTCTTGATATCTCCGACGATGAGGCGCGTTCGAATCTCGCTCGAGCTTCGGTGATGGTGCTCTCGTATGTCGCACAAGCTGCGCGCGGAGTCATCGAACCTGCTGTTCCTCAATCTGAGATTGATAAGGCGCACACCGTTGTTGAGCGCATGATGATCCGTTGGCGCGGAGAACCTGATCCACTTCACGTTCGTGCGATCGATGCCTACTTTGTCTCTGCTGCAGAACACGGCATGAATGCTTCAACATTCACGGCTCGCGTGATTGCATCGACTGGTGCAGATGTTGCGGCATCTCTCTCTGGCGCAATTGGTGCGATGTCTGGCCCACTTCACGGTGGAGCACCTGCTCGCGTACTTTCGATGATTGAAGGCGTAGAGAAGTTGGGCGATGCCCGGGCATACGTCAAGGGAATTATGGATCGCGGCGAGCGGTTGATGGGCTTTGGCCATCGCGTCTATCGCGCGGAAGATCCACGTGCCCGCACTTTGCGTCGCACCGCAAAAGAGCTTAACGCGCCACGTTATGAAGTTGCGCTCGCTCTTGAGCAGGCTGCGCTCGCTGAGTTGCACGAACGCCATCCAGAGCGCGTCCTTGAGACCAACGTTGAGTTCTGGGCCGCGATTGTGCTTGATTTTGCTCAAGTCCCAGCGCCGCTCTTTACCTCAATGTTTACGGCTGCTCGTACTGCGGGTTGGTCAGCGCACATCTTGGAGCAGAAGCGCACAGGCCGCTTGATCCGTCCATCTGCACGCTACGTAGGCCCTGGTCCACGTAAGCCTCAAGATGTAAAGGGCTGGGACGATACCGTTCACGCTCTTCACAACTAACGCTTCGTGAGCGAACGTTCACTCTTCTGGTTTCGAAGGGATCTGCGACTAGCAGATAACCCAGCGCTCCTCGCTGCGCTTGATGAGGGCAAAGATTGTTTGGCGATCTTTGTCATGGATCTTGAGATCGCCGAGCGTTCTGGTCCGTATCGCCGCGCATACCTTGCCGATTCGCTTCGCCGCCTTGATGAATCACTTGGCGGTCGCTTGGCTGTCATCAATGGTCGTGCGCACGAGGTAATCCCGCGCGTCGTGAAAGATTATGGAATTACATCAATCCATGCCGCAAAGTCCTTTACGCGATATGGATTAACCGATGAAGCGGCGCTAGCAGCTGCAGGCGTAGAGATTGAATACACCGGTTCGAGTTATGCAGTAGCTCCCGGTCGAGTTCGCAAACCAGATGGTACGAACTATCGCGTTTACACACCATTTTGGCGGGCGTGGATGACGCATGGTTGGCGGGCACCAGTCGCAGCGCCGAAAAATCCGAATTTTGTCGCACCCAAAAAAGGTGACCGAGAATTTCCAGATTGGGCCTCACCAGTTGGATCGGCGCTACAAGAAGCGGGTGAGAGCGCAGCACTAGCTCGCTTTGCTCACTTTCTCAAAGCTGGTGTCGATCGCTATGACCAAGATCGAAATTCACCTGGCATTGCTGGCACCAGCCGTTTGAGTCCACACCTTCGTTGGGGTGAGATTCATCCTCGCACCATCTTGGCGAAGCTCAATCAGAGTTCTGCGCATGAGGTCTATCGCAAAGAGATTGCCTGGCGTGAGTTTTATGCAGATGTTCTTCACCACTACCCACATACCGACCATGACTATTACGCCCCGCAATTTAAGGCGATGAGGTATGACCAGCCTGGTGCAAAGTTTGAAGCCTGGTGCAATGGCAAGACAGGGTATCCGATTGTTGATGCCGCGATGCGCCAATTGGTTGCAGAAGGATGGATGCATAATCGCACTCGAATGGTTGTCGCTTCATTCCTTGTGAAAGACCTTCACATTGAGTGGCAGCATGGTGCTGATTTCTTCATGAAATATCTGATCGATAACGATGTCGCCTCCAACGCTCATGGTTGGCAGTGGACTGCTGGTTGTGGCACCGATGCCTCTCCCTACTATCGAGTCTTTAATCCGATCGAACAAGGCAAGCGGTTTGACCCTGAGGGGGGTTACATTCGCAAGTACGTTCCGGAGCTCGCACATCTCCAAGCGCCAGATATCCACGAGCCGTGGTCTGTGTTAGATGGCTATAGCAACGGCTACTGTGAGCGAATTGTGGATCACGCAGCTGAGCGATTGGAATCGCTGGCACGACTTGAAGAGATCAAGGTTGCCAAAGAACTACCCCCAACGAACCGCGCTTAGCTTCGTACATGGCTTGATCGGCTCGCTGCAATAGCTCGCCATTGCCATCATTGATCACTCGCCCGATGCTGATATCAATCGTGATGGCTGAGCCATCGATAAAGAATGGATAGCTCAAAGTAGCTCGCAGTGCTTGGGCGCACTCAAGCCCATGAAGCGGCGGCCCATAGACGATTGCGGCAAATTCATCTCCGCCAAGTCGCGCCAACATTGTCTGGCCATCGGTGACTCTTTGAAATCGAATCGCAATCTGTTGCAATAATCGATCGCCAACTTCGTGCCCTAAGGTGTCGTTGATCGCCTTGAACCCATCTAAGTCCATCAGCAATAGCGATAAGTCTCGTTCTCCTGCGCCGGCAAGTTCGGCAAGGAAATGACGTCGATTTGCCAGGCCGGTGAGTTCGTCGGTCCGGGCAAGGATTCGATCGCCTGCAGCGTGTCGCGCTGTTCGCAGGGCGAGTGCCATGCGAATAAACGAGAGTGTAATCGTCAACAAAGCCGGAAGTAGAGCGACCAGAGGGATTGCGCTGCGCCTAGTTGCAGAAACACCCAAAACGATCGCTGTAAAGATCAGTGAGATTGTTGCCGCTACCGAACTCACGCGCTCATTTGTGGGTTCATCTTCACTGCCGTGATGCCAGAGCGATTCAGCGATGAGCGCGATACCAAGTAACCACCCATCATCCAGTAACGAGGCGAATGCATAACCTGTTGTCGCGGATTTCCAGAGGAAGACCGCATCCGTCGCTGTAAATATCAAAATTCCGGTAAGGAAGATCGCGGACCGCATCCCTCGGTGGGTGAGGGCAACCAGTACCACCGCCATCGCAAGTAGTACTAAATCTCCGATTGGATAGACGATTGAGAAAAAGACGGTCGTAGAGCTTCCAGCAAATTGAGCCATCGCACTTTTGAGAAGGAGCGATGCGATCATTGAAGAGGTGCCAAAGATGATGATAAAGGTGTCGAGGATTTCTATAGATGCAAAGCGGTTACGCGATGTCAGCGCTCGAAGCGTCCCAAAGAGAATGAGTGGATAGAAGAGTGAATACCCAATATCTACAAATGACGGAGCGAATTGATAGGTTGAAAATGAGTTTGAGCTCGAGATGGTCGATGCGATTGCCCAGAGAAATATCGCGAAGAAGATGCTGAGTGCTGCTAATCGATCGGTAAATATTGGCGCGGTGAGAGCCACCAGCGCTGCTGTGAATGCAACCAGGTTATAGAGAAGTACATCGGAGAATTTGGTGGGATTTGGAAAAATTGTTCGGATGACGAGGTGAAGCGCGAGAAGTGCGAAAGCGAGAAATCTCAGTTTGAGGTATCGTGCTTGTGTGCCGATGGCGTGAGCAAGCGGTCGCTTCATCTAGCAAGGCTAGCCCTCACTTTTCGCAGTGAATAGAGCAGCTTTGCGATGTGGGGACGACCAAGCGAGCCTCAAGGATTAAAGGAAAAGAGGGCAAAGGTGTATGACCCAACACGGAGAGTGGCGATCTGTAGCCTCCTGCTCGCCTCTTTGGGGATTACTGAGCTCCTTTCCGCTGCGCCAGAAGCCTCGGCTGCTGCCGGTTTCACGGAGTTAGGTTTCGGTAAATATCAGCTGGAGCTAGCGCAATTCCCAACGCTCAAACGAGTGGGCGCAGTGGTCACACTGCAATTGAAGGATGGATCTGCAATCGCGGTTCTACGCGAAAGCGCATCAGCGCATGGTTATCGGGTTATTAGTCTGACCTGTCCGCACAATTATGCGACTGTCATGCGCGAGAGTGCGGATCAAGGAACTGGTTGGATTTGTACTGCACATGGCGCGGAGTTTTCACTGCCCGGAAAAGTACTTCGCGGCCCTGCGAGAGCGGGTTTATATTCCTACCCACTCGCAGTGACCGCGAAGTTTTTAACTATTGGTTGAGTTGCAGAGATTACAACCCGGTCTTGCAGGCAACCGCAAGCGCCTTTGTCGATGAGGTCAACGCATCCTTAGCAGCTGCATATCCACCGCCAGGGCCAGTCAAGGTTGTGAGTTGTGAAGTCAGGTTAGCGATATTTGCATTGGCGTTAGTGACAGCATTGGTCAAGATTGTTTGCTCATGAGTCAAGATCTGGATCAATGAAGAACGGCGTGTGATTGCGGTAGCCCAGAGAGCTTTATCGCCAGCAACAGTTGTTGCGGCAAGTGCAGCTTGGTCTGCAGCAAGTCGTGCCTGGAGTGCAGCGATCGCAGCAGGTAGGCCGGTTGCATTAACCGGTGTCTTTGTCTTCTGATCGGTGTAGATGAAATATTGCTTTGCATTTGCCTTATCAAGCGCAGCTTGTGCAGTGGTGAGCTCTAACTTGTTGGTAGATAGTGCGAGATTGAGTTGGGATAGGACACCAGCGCTGGTTGTGCTGGCAGAGAGTGCGACCTGATATGCAGAGTAGTTATTGGCGCAATTTGCGGTAATCCAGACCAACTTCTTTGAGGTAGGAGCAAGTGGGTTTGTCGCGCAGGTGTACTTAGTTGCACCGGTACTCGCCTTTGCACCCGAAGTTGTGCACGCAGCGCCTTGCTTAACGGCAGCTGCTTGGGCAGGAGCAACGCTGACTGCAGCGATACCTGCAAGCAGGGTGGTCGCTAGCGCGAGGCCAAGCGCCTTCTTTGTTGAAATACGTGCTGACATCTGCATCCTCCTGGAGTGCGTACTCATACCTGGTAAGAACCGGTCTGGTTAGGTCGTAATGCCCCAATTCTAGAGCGGCGCACCCCGAACGACTGGTCAATTGGTGCTATTCAGCGGTGAAATTACTGTGAATCTCAATTTTAGGAGCTGATCCCTATTTTTCACACACTCGATTAACCACGTACCGGGCGTTGGCTGCCCAAAGCTCCTGTGCGGGGATCTGGGTAAAAAGTTTTCCACAGCAATTTGAGGTCCACGAAACTTCTAGCCTCCAGCGAATTAACCTCATCAGATGGAGAGCGTCGAAAATTGGAGAATTGAGTATTACGACGGAGCTGAATCCTCCTTTGAATCCTGGATGGATTCACTCAATGAAATTAAGTTTGCAGCCTTGAGCGCGGCAATCGAAATCGTCCTGGCTCCAAATGGTCTTCAATTAATTGGCACCCCGTGGATTAAGCATGTGGACAAAGGTATCTTCGAATTCAGAATTAAGTATTCTGCAGCCGATATCAAGGCGATGTATGCGATCGCGGGATTTAATAGCCCACAACCTCCCGCCAAGATTCTCCTAAGAGTATTTCTCCACTTTCATGGAAGTAGAAACATTCTTCTGCTGAGCGGTTACGACAAAGCGGCGAACGATAAATCCAATAAGCAACAGGCGGAAATTCGACTCGCAAAGCTCAGGCTACGCCGTTGGCTCATGCGAAAAAATCAGGAGGATGCCTTCTCTTGACTATATGTGTTAAAGCACATATAGTCATTACAGGAGGTTTCACCGTGAGCAAAAATTTCGAGGAATATGCCAAAGAACGAAAGGCACGATTTTCTCAAGTTGGAAAAGGTGTATACAAAGTTTTTTCCAACGCAATCGTAATTGGCGAAGTAATTGCTAGTGCACGTCGAACTCGCTCGTTGACACAACGAGAGCTAGCTGAATTGGCTGGAGTGCAACAGGCAGATATAAGCCGAATGGAACGTGGGCTCTTGGCACCTAACACGATTACCTTCGTCCGCCTGATTGAAGCGTTGGATTTTCAGGTCTCGATAACTCCGATTAAGTAAGTGTCCCAGATCGGAGTTGAACCGACGACCTACCGCTTAGGAGGCGGTTG
>CAIZGZ010000172.1 GCA_903932695.1 uncultured Actinomycetes bacterium
ATCAAGGCTGCGCCTTTGAGGATTTGGCGGCGATCAGGCTGATGGGGGGTCAGATCATGCATATCCCAAGGATACCGCCCGCCCCTTCCCAGTTAGCGGGAGCGTGAGGCGTAACGGCGAGCAGGTTTGCTAGTGTTCATAGGGTTAAACCACGCATAAGGAGGTCCGGCATATGAGCAATGATGATGACCAAGACTTCGATGATGCCAACGACTCTGGTGAGATCGTCACCGAGGAGATGCTCTGGGAGCGTATTCCCCAGACCACCGGGCTCGAGCGTGCCAATACCTTTTATGAGCTGAGCGCGCGCATCTACGCCCGCGGACAGTATGACGAGGCGCTCGCCCTCGCCGAAAGCGCACGGGATATTTACGCCGAGCTTGGCGCAGTAGCGCCCTCCGATGGGCTGGCTCAGGCATATTCAGCGATCGGCTACAACCTCAATCAGCTGAAGCGTAATTCTGAAGCGGCGACCGCGATGAGCAAAGCGGTTGAGATCTTGCGTGAGTCAAAATCTCCGCTGGCGATTGATCTTGCCTGCACCCTTGGCGAGTGGTGGTACGGCTCTAAAAATTATGAAAAGGCGATCGAATGCATGCGCGAATGCGTCCAAGAGCATCTGGTCGAAGGCAATGAGAGCGGCGCAGCCAATGATCTCCATCTGATCGGTTGTGCGTACCGCGAACTCGGACAGCACGAACAATCACTCCTCGCCTTTAAAGAGGCGCGAGTGATCTATAAGAATCTTAAAGAAGTAATCAATGTTGCTCGCTGCGATCAGAAGATCGCACATGCGCTCATTGAAATCGGCGACGGTGAAGCTGCGCTGATCGCAGCACAGAAATCACTCGATGTCTTTGTTACCGCTCACGATCATCGTCGTGAGACCTACTCGCTACTCGAACTCGGTAAGGCGCAGATCCTCATCGGCGAAGAGCAAGAAGGACTTGAGACGCTTGAGCGCGTGCTTGAGATCGCCACCGAGAGTGAGTGGAAAGACTTCGAATTTATCGTGGAGATCGAACGCAAGATCGCTAGCGTTCTGCGCTCGCTTGGTCGATTAGATGATGCCGACGAGATCGAGCGTCGACTCGCCTCTGTTACCGAGGTTACCGAAGACTAAGGCTGCGGCAGTTTTGGATTGAGATGTTGCATCGCCCAGGCGTACATCGCGATGGCACCGGCGGCAGAAGCATTCATCGATCTCGTAGAACCATACTGATTAATCGCAAGAACTACTTCGCAGGCAGCCACACCTTCATCTGACATGCCCGCGCCTTCTTGACCAAAAAAGAGCACACACTTTTCTGGTAGCGGATAGTTCTCCATCGCCTTCGAGACCGGCAGGTTATCTATTCCGATAATGGGAGTTGAGTTCTCTTTGCACCATTGCGCGAAGTCAGCAACGGTCGGGTGATGCAGCACGTGGAGATACTTATCGGTGACCATTGCGCCGCGCTTATTCCAATCGCGCTTGCCAACGATATGGACGAAGCTCACATTGAAGGCATTTGCAGTACGCACAACCGAGCCAATATTCAGGTCGTGTTGCCAGTTTTCGATCGCAATTTGCAGTGCATGACGCTTGGTATCAAGGTCAGCGACG
>CAIZGZ010000173.1 GCA_903932695.1 uncultured Actinomycetes bacterium
CGTCAGAAACAAATGTAAGATTGCGACCATGCGAGCAAAAAAGACCACGGCGATCATCTCCACTGCGATCACCCTGCTCTCGCTCGGCTTCTACTTCATCGACAAGACCGCTGGCGGTGCGATCCCTCGCTCTAATATCCTCAATGGCGGCAGCAAATCTGCTGGTGGCGATACCAACATTCTGCTCTTGGGTCTTGACTCTCGTCGCGCTAATGACGGTTCGGATCTGCCACGCAAGCTGCTCGACATCATGCATGTTGGTTCTTCAAGTTCAGTCGGTGGCTACAACACCAACACCATGATTCTGATTCACATTCCGGCAGATGGATCGCACGCAGTTGCGATCTCAATTCCGCGTGATGATTATGTTGCGGTTCAGGGTTATGGAATGCAGAAGATCAAAGAGGCTTACGGTTTGGCGAAATACGATGCCGAACTCAAGCTCATTAAGGCTGGCGTACAAAATCCGGCTCGTGAGCAGCAGAGCCGCGATGTCGGTCGTGCCCTCACCGTCAAGACCATCAGCACACTTCTCAACGTGCCGATCGATCACTTTGCCGAAGTTAACCTCGTTGGCTTCTACGATCTTGCAAATGCTGTTGGCGGAGTCCAGGTCTGTCTCAACCACGCGGTCAATGACTCGCAATATTCTGGCGCGGTCTTTCCAGCGGGGCTACAAACTATTACTGGGGCACAAGCGCTCGAATTTGTTCGCCAACGTCACGGACTGCCTAATGGCGATCTAGATCGTACCCATCGCCAACAAGCTTTCATCACTGGTGTGATCACAAAATTTAGAACCCAAGGGCTCTTTGGCGACATTGGTAAATTACAAAATTTGCTCAACGTTGCGAAGAACGATGTCGTGATCGATAGCGGCTGGGATGTCTTGGGCTTCTTGCCACAAGCGAAGGCGCTTACCGGTGGACACATCACCTTCCATACCCTTCCTATTGAAGGTTATGCGCTTCGAAATGGCCAGGACGTCAACATCATCGATATCCCAACAGTGCAGAAGTTTGTTCACGATCTCTTCTATCCAGCTCCAGCAGCTAAGCCTTCGGCTTCGGCAAGTGGGGCAGCCGGTGCAAAGACGCCTAAGCCAGCAGCGACGCCATTTAATTATGCTCACTTAGCAAATGGCACATCAGTCGATGGCTCAAACATCCCGTGCGTCAACTAATTCCCTCTAAACTTCGAGGATGCTTTACGCGATCCTAGCTTTTCTTGTTGGTGGCCTTACCGCAATCCAATCTCGGCTCAACGGCCAGCTCTCTACCGATATCCATAACGGTATCGCCGCAGCGCTGATCTCGTTCGGTACTGGTTGGATCTTCTTGATCGCAATCTGCGGTTTCTACCGACCTGATCGCAACGGCCTCGCGACTATCTGGAAATCACTGCGTTCGCGCAAGCTTCGCCCTTGGGAGATCATCGGCGGTATGGGTGGTGGTTTCTTTGTTGCGATGCAGAGCTCGCTCGTACCGACGTTAGGTGTTGCGATCTTTACGATCTGTGTCGTTGGTGGTCAGACCGCAGCTTCTATCGTGGTTGATTACATCGGTCTCTCACCATCGGGAAAGCATCGAGTGACCGCAATCCGGTTAAGTACGGCGATTTTGACGCTGATCTCGGTCTCGATCGCGGTCTATCCCGACTTGCGTAATTCAACCTTTAAATTTGCACCAATTCTCTTCACCATCATCGTTGGTGGTGTCGTCGCATTCCAGCAGGCGCTTAATGGCCGAATGAATGTTGTATCGGGGCGCCCACTCTCCACTACCTTCGTGAATTTCTTAATGGGCACGATCGTTCTCACTGTTGCTCTCGCAATCAATCTGTTGCGCGGTGGTTCTATCGGAGCGCTTCCACACAATCCCTGGATCTA
>CAIZGZ010000174.1 GCA_903932695.1 uncultured Actinomycetes bacterium
CTTTGTGTCAGTTCTAGATAAAATTCTCCGCGCTGGTGAAGGTCGCGCTGTTCGCAACCTGGAGAAGATCGCCGCATCAGTCAATGAGTGGGAAGCTCGAATCTCACCACTGAGCGATGAAGAACTTAAAGCCCAAACCCAAAAATTCCGCGACCGATTAGCGGCCGGCGAAGATCTCGATGACCTCTTGCCCGAAGCCTTTGCTACCGTCCGCGAAGCCGCAAAGCGCACCCTTGGCCAACGCCACTATGACGTTCAGTTGATGGGTGGCGCAGCCCTCCATCTTGGAAATATCGCCGAAATGCGAACCGGTGAAGGTAAGACCCTGGTCTCTACCTTGCCGGCTTACCTCAACGCGCTCACTGGCGAAGGCGTCCACGTTGTGACGACCAACGATTATCTCGCCGAGCGCGATAGCGAGTGGATGGGTCGCGTACACCGCTTCCTCGGTCTCAAAGTTGGCGTCATCCTTGCGAGCATGACCCCTGCCGAGCGTCGCGAGGCTTACGCGGCGGATATCACCTATGGAACGAACAATGAATTTGGTTTTGATTACCTTCGCGACAATATGGCCTGGTCTCTGGAAGATTGCGTACAGCGCGTCCATAACTTTGCGGTAGTTGATGAAGTTGACTCTATTTTGATCGATGAAGCACGTACTCCATTGATCATCAGTGGCCCCGCCGACAAGGCGACAAAGTGGTACGTCGAATTTGCGAATATCGCCGGACAGCTCTCTCGCGACGTGCACTACGAGATCGATGAGAAGAAAAAGACGATCAGCATTTTAGAAGAGGGCGTTACCAAGGTTGAATCAATCCTCGGTATCGATAACCTCTACGAGTCTGTCAACACGCCAATGATTGGCTATCTTAATAACGCTGTTCGCGCCAAGGAGCTCTTTAAGCGCGACAAAGATTACGTCGTCATGAATGGCGAGCTCTTGATCGTTGATGAGCACACCGGCCGCATGCTCTCGGGTCGTCGCTATAGCGAAGGTCTCCACCAAGCCCTTGAAGCTAAAGAGCGTATCGAAATTAAAGATGAGAACCAGACGCTCGCAACGATCACTCTCCAAAATTACTTCCGCCTCTACAAGAAGCTTTCGGGTATGACCGGAACGGCGATGACCGAGGCCGCGGAATTAATGCAGATCTACAAGCTCGGTGTTATTCCTATTCCGACAAATAAGCCGACTCAACGTCAAGATTCGTCCGATCTGATCTATCGCACCGAATCCGGCAAGTTCCAAGCTGTCGTCAATGACATCGTGACCCGTCATAAGGCCGGCCAACCAATCTTGGTGGGAACTGTCTCGGTCGAAAAATCTGAGGAGCTCTCTAAGCTCCTGACTAAGGCGGGTATTCGCCACGAAGTATTGAACGCAAAGCAACACGAACGTGAAGCTGCAGTAGTCGCACGCGCCGGCACAATTGGCGCAGTAACAGTTGCTACCAACATGGCAGGTCGCGGTACCGACATCATGCTTGGCGGTAATCCAGAATTTATGGCGGATTTCGAGTTGCAACAACGTGGTCTGAATCCTGCTGAGACACCAGAAGAATATGAGGCCGCTTGGCCTGCTGAAATTGCTCGTCAGAAAGCGGCGGTGGCAACTGAACATGATGCAGTAGTCGCTGCGGGTGGACTCTACGTTCTCGGTACAGAGCGCCACGAGTCTCGCCGTATTGATAATCAGTTGCGTGGTCGTTCAGGACGCCAAGGTGATCCAGGTGAGTCTCGCTTCTATCTCTCACTTCAAGATGATCTGATGCGTCGGTTTAACTCCGGGCTAGTCGAGCGCTTCCTCGGCGTTGCTGGCATTGCCGATGATGTCCCGATTGAATCCAAAATGGTTTCGAATGCAATCCGTTCTGCGCAGACTCAAGTCGAATCACTCAACTTTGAGATGCGTAAGAATGTTTTGAAGTACGACGATGTCATGAACCGTCAACGTGAAGTTATTTATAGTGAGCGCCGTGAGGTGCTTGAAGGCGCTGATATTGCACCTCAAGTGCAACGCTTTATGGAAGAGACGCTCACCGCTTATGTTCGCGGTGCGACCAGCGAAGGTTTCCCAGAGAATTGGGATCTAGCCGCTCTCTTTACCGCTCTCAATGTCCTTTA
>CAIZGZ010000175.1 GCA_903932695.1 uncultured Actinomycetes bacterium
ATTTACGAACACCTGCTCTATGACGGTGCTACCGCGCCAAGCATGCCGGTCGTTGTTCCAGGCCTTGCGGATCAGACCATCATTCTCAACGGTGTCGCTAAGACTTATGCGATGACCGGTTGGCGCGTTGGTTGGATGGTCGGCCCTAAAGATGTGATCAAGGCAGCGACCAACCTGCAATCGCACCTCACCTCAAATGTCTCCAACGTGGCACAGCGAGCCGCAATTGCTGCGCTCTCTGGTGATCTCACCGCGGTCCACGAAATGGGCGTCGCCTTTGATCGCCGTCGCAAGTTGATCGTAGGAATGCTCAACGAGATTCCAGGAGTCATCTGCCCAACTCCTACCGGCGCCTTCTATGTCTATCCATCGGTCAAAGGGCTACTTGGAAAAGAGATCCGTGGCAAGCGACCACAAACTTCCGCAGAGCTGGCAGCTTTGATTCTCGATGAGGCAGAGGTAGCTGCAGTTCCCGGTGAAGCATTTGGTCCATCCGGCTACCTTCGCTTCTCCTATGCGTTGAGCGATGCCGATATCGTCGAAGGAATTACTCGTGTACAGAAGTTATTGGGCGAGGCAAAATAAGCGTTACGTACTGCCTAACGATTAAATATTGATAAAGCGCACTTCTGGAGTAAGTTCAATCCCGAAGTGCGTTTTTACTTCTCGCTGCAGATGTTGAGATAGTTCGAGAATATCGAGCGCGGTTGCATCGCCTGCGTTCATCAGCGCAAGAACATGCTTCTCGGAAACTTTTGCGCCGCCGTGTCGATACCCTTTTTCAATTCCAGAGTTTGCAATCAACCACGCAGCCGATAACTTCACGCGACCATCGGGTTGGATAAATCGTGGTGCGCCTTCAGGGAGTTCTGCTGCAACCTTCGCGTCAACGATGGGATTGGTGAAGAAAGAGCCAGCGGACCAATTCTGTTCCGAGCTGCTGTAGAGCATCCCCTTTGCTCGGCGAATCTCGAGCACCTGCTCGCGAAGTTGGGTTGTATCTACTCGCGCTCCCACTTCAACGTGAAGTGCCTGCGCCAACTCGCCATACTCAATGGGGAGCGATGCTTCACCACGTCGCAGCTGAAAGGTCACATCAAGAATCACAAATCGATCGGCCTCTTCTTTAAATCGTGAGGATCGATATCCAAAGCCACACTCACTCGCCATCAAAGTTCGAATTGCGCCTTCTTTGCGGTCATAAGTGCGAACCCGCGCAATGACTTCACCAACTTCGTGGCCATACGCGCCAATATTTTGAATCGGAGCCGCACCGACCGTGCCCGGAATTCCACTCAACGATTCGAGATTTGCTAATTTCTTCTCGATCGTGAAAGCAACGAATTCATCCCAGTTGACGCCAGCTGCGACTTGAAGCATGCCGCCACTGCAGGCATCAATCTCATATGAGTTTCCTTGGGTTGCAACAACAATTACCGTGCCGGCGAAGCCAGCATCGCCCACCAAAATATTAGAACCGCCGCCAACAATGAGAAGTGGAGTCTGGGAGCGATCGCACTCTTGGACTGCCGCGATTAATTGCGCCTCAGTCGTTGCGTAGATAATGGCATCAGCCGGGCCACCCACATGAAGTGTGGTGAGATCGGCCAGCGTTGTCATGAGCGAAAGCCTAAAGCGAGATAAGTGCTTTAGCCATACCCAAGACTTTGACATCGCCAGAAGTCGCGGTGATCTCTAACTTCACGCTGTCGCTCTGCACTTCTGCGACTATTGCGCTGACGATCAGTTCGACATCGGTCTGCGCTGGAACAACGACGGGTTTAGTAAAGCGGGCTGAGAATTCTCGAACCTTTGAGCTATCGCCGGCGATCTCGCTGATGTACTGGCCCGCGAGTCCCATGGTGTACATACCGTGAGCAATCACGTTCTCGAGTCCAACCGATTTGGCAAAGGCCTCATCTTGGTGAATCGGATTGTGATCGCCGCTCGCGTTGGCATACTCAACAAGTTTGGCGCGATTGATGATGAAAGTTTTAGGGGCCAACTCTTGGCCAGCAACAAAGGTGCTCATGCGCGAAAGACCAATGTGGACCAGGTGGATACGGCGCATTCATCGCCCGCCATGAGATCTGCGCGGACGCTGACAATTTCATTTCCCGCTACAACGCGAGCGCTCTCAATCGTGGAGTCACAGCGCAGTTGGTCGCCAGCAAGGATAGGGCGGTGGATCACGAAGCGTTGGTCGCCATGGACCACACGGCTCCAGTCCAAGCCCGAAGATTGAAGGAGAGATTGTGACTGTTCGAGCGAGATTGTGATCGCATAGGTAGGTGGCGCCACAAGGGTGTTCTTCTCGCCAAGTGAGCGCGCAAAGGCTTCGATCGATTCTTGGGAGATGGTGGTACTAGTCGTACCTGTCACGGTACGCCCGACAAGGTCGGGGTTAAGCATGGTTAGCGAGTTTCGCGGTGAACTGTCGAGCTCTTGCAACGTGGGCAGAACTTCTTGAGTTCCATGCGGTCTGGATCGTTGCGGCGATTCTTCTTGGTGATGTAGTTACGCTCTTTGCAGTCGACACAGGCCATAGTGATCTTTGGGCGGACATCCGCGCTCTTGCTTGCCATGGTCGTGCTCCTTTTTCGTAACTGAAGGGTTAAAGATTACTTCATCGCGGGCATTTAGCTAAATCGGCTTCCAGCGGCCATAGATCTCCGCGGAAATGGTCTAGCTGCCCGGCGCTCGTAGCGGAGATCGGACTTGAACCGACGACACTGCGATTATGAGCCGCATGCTCTACCAGCTGAGCTACCCCGCCAAGGGTGAGTTTCGAGCCCCCAATCGGAATCGAACCGATGACCTTTTCCTTACCATGGAAACACTCTACCGACTGAGCTATGGGGGCCAGTCACGCTCGATCGTTGCCGAACGAGCAGGGGGAAAGGCTACAGGTAGAAGCCCGACCTATGAAATTCAAGCCCTAGGCCCGTTGGGAGCCGCCGCCCGCTCCAGTCCAGATCGGGGCCTGTTGGGATTGGTAGGGTACTTAAGTGAGCACACCACATTGGCACAAGCCCCATCTTGGCGAACATCGCTGGCCGGTCTCCTTTGTTGTAGCGGTCGTCATTGTTCTTCAATATTTACTTCCGGCATCAATGTCGCTCAAAATCCAGCCGTATATCTGCGCAGTGGAGGCCGCGCTCATGCTGGCGCTCTTTAGCATCCGCCCGGGCCGAATTAACCAGCATCACAAATCAAGCTGGTGGCTCGGAGTAGCCCTCACCGGTGTGATGACGGTCAGCAATGTCGCATCTGCGATTCGTTTGGTCGATGGAATTATCCATTCGACGGTAAAGAGCCCGACAAATCTCTTGGCCTTTGGCGGATCAATCTGGTTAACCAATATCGTCGTCTTTAGCCTTTGGTATTGGGAGTTTGATCGTGGTGGGCCGGGCGCTCGCGCCGAAGCGCTGATTCCGTATCCAGACTTTCTCTTCCCGCAGATGACCTCTACCGAATATGCACCTGAGCACTGGCGGCCAAGTTTCTTCGACTATCTCTACACATCATTTACCAATGCCAGCGCATTTAGCCCAACCGATGTTCTGCCACTTACTCGATGGGCAAAGTTTCTCATGATGATGCAGAGCGCTACATCGTTGATCACCGTTGGTTTAGTGATCGCTCGCGCTGTCAATATCTTGCACTAAAAAAACCATTACTGAGTTGAGTGCTGCGCTATGTAACGCGGCTTTAGGGAAGCCACGACTTTATTGATCTCGGTCGATGAAAGCCCGACAGCGAGAAGCGTGATCGACGTTCCCGTCAACATATCCGCACTGGGTTTGAGTAATACGGTCTTTG
>CAIZGZ010000176.1 GCA_903932695.1 uncultured Actinomycetes bacterium
CGATAAGAGCGAAGCGAAGGTCACCATTGTTGGTGTGCCCGATCGCACTGGCGTCGCTGCGCGAATCTTCCAAGCGATTGCCGATGCCGATATCAACATCGACATGATCGTTCAAAATGTCTCTGCAGCTGCAACCGGACTCACCGATATCTCCTTCACCTGCCCTAAGGCAGATGGCCCAGAGGCGATTGCACTTCTCAAAGAGATTCAAGGTGAGATCGGTTTCGCATCAATCCAATATGACGATCAGATCGGCAAGCTTTCGCTCGTCGGCGCAGGAATGCGTTCGCACCCTGGTGTGACCGCAACCTTCTTCGCCTGCCTTGCTGATGCTGGTTTGAATATTGAAATGATCTCAACCTCAGAGATCCGGATCTCGGTCATCCTGCGTGATACCGATCTAGAGAAGGGCGTGAAGGCAGCCCACACCGCTTTCGAACTCGATTCCGAAGATGAAGCCGTTGTATATGGAGGAACAGGACGATGAGTAACGAAAAGAAGCTCCCATCACTAGCAGTCGTTGGCGCAACCGGTGCGGTTGGCACCGTGATGCTCGACATCTTGAGTAAGCGCCCTAATGTCTACGGCGAGATTCGTCTGATCGCTTCTGCTCGTAGTGCGGGTAAGAAGCTCGTGGTCCGTGGCGAAGAAGTTGAAGTTGTTGCGATCTCACCAGAAGCATTTGATGGCATCGATATTGCGATGTTTGATACACCAGATGACATTGCCGGCGAGTGGGCACCTATCGCTGCTGCACGTGGAGCTGTAGTTGTCGATAACTCCACCTTCTTCCGCATGGATGATCAAGTTCCACTTGTCGTTGTTGAGATCAATCCAGAGGCGATCAAGAATCGTCCAAAGGGCATCATCTCGAATCCGAATTGCACAACCATGACAATGATTGTTGCTATGGGTGCGCTACATAAGGCCTACGGCCTGAAAGAACTCTTCGTCTCCTCGTATCAAGCAGTTTCAGGTATGGGTGTTACTGGACCAGAGACGCTTTATAAGCAGATCGAACAAGTTGCTGGAAAAGAAGTTGGAGTTCAGCCAGGTGATCTCCGTGAAGTTATCAAAGATTTCGGCGCGTTCCCAGCACCGCTTGCGCTCAACATTATTCCTTGGGCGGGCTCACTCAAAGATGGCGGATACTCTTCCGAAGAGACCAAGGTTCGCTTTGAGTCGCGCAAGATTCTAGGTCTGCCAGATCTTAAAGTTGCAGCAACCTGTGTTCGCGTACCAGTGATCACCACTCACTCACTCTCCGTCCATGCGATCTTCGACAAGGAAGTTACTCGCGAAGGCGCCCAAGAGTTGTTGAAGAATTCCGCTGGCATCGAGTTGCTCGATGATCCAGAGAAGGGCATCTGGCCAACACCAAACGATGTCGTCAATACCGATCCAACGTGGGTAGGTCGTGTTCGTCGTAGCCCAGATGATTCACATGCGCTCGATCTCTTTATGTGTGGCGATAACTTGCGCAAGGGTGCAGCTCTCAACACTGCCCAGATCGCAGAGTTGGTAGCAGCAGAGTTGAGCGCGTAATCGCACAATCAGTATGCAAGAAACCTCCGAAATCTCAGTTGCGCTTGCGTGGGCAACTGAGATTTTTGGTTTCAGCAACGTTCCTAAGTACTACATCTCGCCAGGCAATTTCCTGAGCGCTTATCGAGATGGCGAATCTTTCTCCTTCACGGTGACTGGCGATCCCATCTATGGCCATGCTTACGGAAAGAATCCGCACTACGACCCTCGTTGGGGCAAAGTCGCGGTGGCTGATCACCATCCGCAAGAGATTTTGGGAGCTAAGCCTCGCTATGGCTTTGAGTTTTGGGCAATGCAGACAGCGCCAACTGGAGCCAAGATCGAAGTACTGGCAGATGCGGACCTGATCAATGCGCTGTTGGATGAGAGCGCACCAGACTCTTCGGTTCGTCCTGGTGGTAACGAGGAGATTTTCTGGGGCGGTATTCGTAATGCAGCAGATGAAGTGGCTGCCATTGGCGTTCTCGTGAAATGGCAATCCGGGCAATATGTTCTTGCATCCGTTGCAACACGAGAATCGAATCGAGGCAAGGGTTATGCCACTGCGCTAGCTGCGGGGATTGGCGCGCACGCTTACTCGTTAGGCATTGCAGAGATTGGGCTCGGCGTTCGCGACAATAATGTTGCCGCACAACGCGCTTACGCAAAGGCTGGATTTACCCGCTTAGCTGCCTTTACAAACTACTTTCAAGAGTAAGCAACGAAACTTCCGGCGGGGAAGCGACGCGGATTCGGGCGAATGGGGATGTCCCCATGCCAGCGGAGACATTGAGCCACGGTTCACCCTCGACTTTGCTCACGCCGCGTGCCCGCCAATTCGGTAAATCGCAATTTGTGGTGAGCGCCTTCGAACCGCCAG
>CAIZGZ010000177.1 GCA_903932695.1 uncultured Actinomycetes bacterium
GTTGCAAACTTTGTAAAGCTTGCGAAAGAGAATTTCTATAACGGCACAATCTTCCATCGCGTCATCGCAGGATTCATGATCCAAGGTGGTTGCCCACAAGGTACCGGCACCGGCGGACCTGGTTACAAGTTTGATGATGAGTTCCACGGCGAGCTCCAATTCGATAAGCCATACCTGCTTGCTATGGCGAACGCAGGACCCAATACAAATGGTTCACAGTTCTTCATCACCGCTGCGCCAACAACATGGCTCAACCGCAAGCACTCAATCTTCGGTGAAGTGAAGGATGCAGCCTCACAAGCAGTTGTTGACGCTATCGAGACAACACGCACCGGTGCTATGGATCGCCCAGTCGAGCCAATTACCATCAATTCAGTAACTATCACTGAATAAACTGCGCTAACTTTTCAGGCCTTTCGGGAAATCACCCCATGAAGCTGAAGAACTCGTTAACAACAGTTCTCATCTTTATTATCATCTCGTTTTACATTGTTGCTAACTATGTAACAAATGTGACATGGGGTGGGATTCCACTCCAACTCCAACTCCTTCTTGTTGGTAAAGCTGGACTTTCAAATAACGCAGTGATTGGTGTCTTCGCTGGTCAATGGTGGCGCCTCTTTACTGTGGCGCTCACCCACGCAAACTGGTTACATCTCGGTTCAAATATGTTGGTCTTCTTCCAACTCGGAAATATCGTGGAGCGCTATTACGGCAAAGCTCGCTACGCCTTTCTCCTCTTCACATCACTATTGATCTCTTCACTCGCCGCACTCTTCTTGGTGCCGGAATATGTGCCATGCGTTGGCGCATCCGGAATGATCTTTGGCCTCTTTGGGGTCATGCTTGTAACCGGCAGAAAGATGGGCGTGGATTACCGCCAGGTTCTAGGCATGATCGCCCTTAATTTGTTGATCACCTTTGCAGTCCCGGGGATCGCCTGGCAGGCCCATATCGGCGGACTAGCCGGCGGATACCTCGCCGCCTGGCTCCTGACGATTGTCGGCCGAGGCCAAGCCACCCGCTATCAGACCTGGTAAGCAATCTGCTCCTTGAGGTACCCGGGAATAAATCCCAACCCTGATGGGTTCTGTAGATAACTCTAACTTGAGCCACCAAGACTCAATCTTTTGACAGACTTGGACTCAAGGGCGAGAATTCAGTCAGACCCAGACGTAAAGCGGGTAAAGCCCTCACCGGGCAGGATAGAAGGAGCTCAATAATGGCTAAAGCCGTAGGAATTGATCTAGGAACAACAAATAGCTGCGTCAGCGTGCTCGAAGGCGGCGAACCAACCGTTATCGCCAACGCCGAAGGCGCCCGCACTACCCCATCGATCGTCGCATTCGCGAAGAACGGTGAAGTCTTGGTTGGCGAGACCGCCAAGCGTCAATCAGTTACAAATGTCGATCGCACCATCCGTTCAGTAAAGCGCCACATGGGCACAAACTGGAACATGGATGTCGATGGCAAGAAGTACACCCCACAAGAGATTTCAGCTCGTATTTTGATGAAGCTCAAGCGCGATGCAGAGGCATACCTCGGCGACACCGTCACAGATGCAGTGATCACCGTCCCTGCCTACTTCAACGATTCAGAGCGCCAAGCAACAAAGGAAGCTGGCGAGATCGCAGGACTTAACGTTCTTCGTATCGTCAACGAGCCAACAGCTGCGGCTTTTGCCTATGGATTTGATAAGGGCGACAAAGAGCAGACCATCTTGGTCTTCGACTTGGGCGGCGGAACTTTTGACGTATCACTCCTTGAAATGGGTGAAGGCGTTATCGAAGTAAAGGCAACCAATGGTGATAACCATCTTGGTGGCGATGATTGGGATCAAGCTCTTGTCGATCATCTCGTTGCAACTTTCAAGGCTGCAAATGGAATCGATCTCACAAAGGACAAGATGGCGATGCAGCGCGTTCGCGAAGCTGCAGAGAAGGCAAAGATCGAACTTTCATCTTCAGCTTCTACTTCAATCAACTTGCCATACATCACAGTTGATGCAGAGAAGAATCCATTATTCTTGGATGAGACCATCACTCGCGCTCAGTTCCAAACAATGACCGCAGATCTACTTGCTCGTTGCAAGGTTCCATTCCAAACAGTACTTAAGGATGCTGGAATTCCAATCGACAAGATCGATCACGTTGTTCTTGTTGGTGGCTCAACTCGTATGCCAGCTGTAGTGGATCTTGTTCGTGAACTCACCGGCGGCAAAGAACCAAATAAGGGTGTAAACCCAGATGAGGTTGTTGCTGTAGGTGCTGCGCTACAAGCCGGTGTGCTTAAGGGTGAAGTAAAAGACATCCTTCTCCTCGACGTCACACCTCTCTCACTTGGTATCGAAACCAAGGGTGGAGTGATGACAAAGTTGATCGAGAAGAACACCACCATCCCAACAAAGCGTTCTGAGATCTTCACAACCGCTGATGACAATCAGCCAGCAGTGCAGATCCATGTCTTCCAAGGTGAGCGCGAGATGGCAAGTGCCAATAAGCGCCTCGGTATGTTCGATCTCCAAGGAATTGCGCCAGCCCCTCGCGGAGTACCTCAAATCGAGGTCACCTTCGATATCGATGCCAACGGAATCTTGCACGTAGGTGCAAAGGATCTTGGCACCGGCAAGGAGCAGAAGATCACTATCTCCGGCGGATCATCTCTCTCTAAGGAAGAGATTGAGCGCATGGTGAAGGATGCCGAAGCTCATGCTGAAGAAGATAAGGCTCGTCGCGAAGAGGCAGAGACTCGCAACATCGGTGACTCACTCGTCTACCAGACAGAGAAGTTCATCAAGGACAACGAAGAGAAGTTGTCACAAGGTGATGCAGCTGCCAAGAAGAGCGAAGTAGAGAGCGCGCTGACCGATCTTAAGAGCGCACTTGCCGGCACCGATGTCGCTGCTATCAAGAGCGCAACCGAGAAGGTCTCAACCCTGAGCCAGGAGATGGGTGCTGCGCTCTATGCAGCAAACCCAGAAGCTGCTCAAGGTGCCGAAGGCGCTAACGATGCAAACAGCAATGTTGAA
>CAIZGZ010000178.1 GCA_903932695.1 uncultured Actinomycetes bacterium
AAATCAACATCGCAGTGACGGTCGATGAGAACTTAGAGTTAGATCCAACTCCACAAGAGGTTGTCGATGAGACACCGCTTGATCTCGCCCCACAAAGTTTTGTGAAGAGTGGAACTGGTCGCGACCATGATTACCTCGATAAGAAAACTCCGGTTGAGCAATCACAACTCAACCCTCGATATATTTTTGAGACCTTTGTTATCGGGGCATCGAACCGTTTTGCTCACGCCGCAGCAGTTGCGGTCGCTGAAGCTCCAGCTAAGGCGTACAACCCACTTTTTATCTATGGTGAATCTGGACTAGGTAAAACTCACTTGTTACACGCTATTGGTGCGTATGCAAAAGAGTTATATGGTGGCGTTCGAGTTCGTTATGTATCATCTGAAGAGTTTACAAACGACTTTATTAATTCGATCCGTGACGATAAAGCCAGTGTTTTTCAACGTCGGTATCGTGATCTAGATGTATTGCTCGTTGATGATATTCAGTTCTTAGAGAATAAAGAGCGGACTCAAGAAGAGTTCTTCCACACTTTTAATACGTTGTATAACGCAAACAAGCAGATCGTGATTTCAAGTGATCGCCCACCAAAACAACTCACTACTCTTGAAGATCGACTTCGTAGTCGATTTGAGTGGGGATTGATCACCGACATTCAACCTCCAGAGCTTGAGACCCGTATCGCGATTCTTCGTAAGAAAGCCGCGCAAGATAAATTAAATGCTCCGGATGATGTCCTTGAATACATCGCATCCAAGATCTCTTCTAATATCCGTGAGTTGGAAGGTGCGTTAATTCGCGTTACCGCTTTCGCCTCTCTCAACCGCCAACCTGTTGATATGGGCTTAGCTGAGATTGTCTTAAAGGATTTAATTCCTGATCAAGCCGGCCCTGAGATCACCGCTTCCACCATCATGGCTCAGACCGCCTCGTATTTCAGTCTCACTCTTGAAGATCTCTGTGGCACATCTCGAAGTCGGGTTTTGGTGAACGCCCGCCAGATCGCCATGTACCTCTGCCGTGAACTCACAGAGCTCTCCCTCCCTAAGATTGGTCAGACTTTTGGCGGCCGCGATCACACAACCGTGATGCACGCCGATCGGAAGATCCGCCAACTGATGGCTGAGCGCCGCTCGATCTATAACCAGGTTACCGAGCTCACCAACCGAATCAAGCTCCAATCTAAGAGTTAACAGCTGTGGATAACTTGGGGATAAATGGCGGTTTTTACTGGATAAACCGGCGAAATTTGTGGGGTGGTGTGGGTAGGTAGCACGAAGAGAGCGGTTCGGTGGGAGTTAACCCCAGTTCTCCACACCTTTCCACACAGCTGTGGTGAGAGAGTTTCCGCTCATGACCTGCGATTTCGTGGTTATCCACAGAAAAGTGCGCTGGTTACTACGAATACCTTTAATTACATAGATTTTAAGAATTAACAGGAAGAACTAAACCTATCTAGACTTATTCATACTCAAGAGAGAGTAGTTGCTATGAAGTTTGTTGTTGAGCCCGGCGAGTTGGTCGATGCCGTTAATTGGGTTGCCCGCAGCCTCTCTACCCGCCCCATCAAACCCGAGCTCCTAGGAATCATGATCGATGTCGATACCTCGATCACTCTCACTGGATCTGATTTAGAGACCTCAACCAAAGCAATTCTTAAAGCCGATATCTCATCAAAAGGAAAGGTCCTTGTCCCAGGACGTCTCTTGGCTGAGATCGCTCGATCTCTTCCTAATAAACCGATTACCTTTGTTCTAGATGGAACTCGAGTCTTAGTAACCGCGGGCTCCGCCAAGTTCACTTTGCCAACTCTCTCCGTCAATGAATACCCAAATCTGCCAGAGCTACCAGAGACAGCAGGCTTGATTACCAGCGATCTCTTTACCACCGCAGTCAACCAAGTTGCTATCGCTGCCGGAAAAGATGACTCACTCCCAACCCTCACCGGTGTTCACATTGAAATTAATAAAAATAACATCACATTGGCAGCGACCGATCGTTATCGTCTAGCTGTCCGCGAACTTACTTGGCAAGCCAAAGATGGAAATATCGAAGTAAATACTTTGGTCCGCGCTCGCACACTCGCAGATGCCGCCAAATCACTCACTACACATTCACAAGTAACTCTCGCACTATCACCGGTAGCATCGAACGAAAAACTCATTGGTTTTATCTCTGAATTAAAAACAATGACATCTCGTACCCTCGACGGTACCTTCCCACCATTTAAACACCTACTACCGTCAGAGTCGGTTGCACAAGCGGTTATTGAAGTAGCGCCCTTTCTTGATTCGGTCCGTCGTGTTGCACTTGTCACCGATAAGACAGTTCCGCTTCGTTTGATCTTCTCCCATAACTCGCTCCAACTAGAAGCTGGCGCGGGTGAAGAAGCACAAGCCACCGAAGAGCTAGCAATTATTTACAATGGCGAAGATATTAATATCGCTTTTAACCCAACATATCTCACCGATGGTCTTCAAGCGATCAACGCACCATTTGTGCAGATCGATTTCACCGGAGCAAGCAAACCCGCTGTCCTCACAGGTAAAGCAGAACTTAACGGCTCGAAGGATGAGTCCTACAAGTATCTCCTTATGCCTATGCGATACAGCTCTTAATTAGTGTGTACCTTTCACATCTATCGCTTAAGAACTTTCGTTCCTATGGCGAGTTAGAACTCCCACTCACTCAGGGCGTCACCATCTTTCTAGGCAAGAATGGTGAAGGTAAGACCAACATCGTTGAATCGATGCTCTATCTCGCCTTCCTCTCTTCACACCGCACCTCGTCAGATCAACCACTAGTTCGACTCGGTGAGAACTCTGCATACATCCGCGCCCGAATTGTGAACGATGAGCGAGATTTATTAGTAGAACTTGAGATCAATGCCGAGAAGGCGAACCGGGCTCGCATCAATCAAAATCCAGTCCGCTCCCAAAAAGAGTTATTTGGCGCCTTAGTCTGCGTCTACTTCTCACCAGAAGATCTTGATTTAGTGAGAGGCGATCCAGCCGAACGTCGTCGTTTTATCGACCAACTTATTACCTTACGCAACCCTCGAATGGCAGGCGTTATCTCGGATTATGATCGAGCGGTACGCCAACGTAACTCACTCTTAAAAACTCGATCGCATAGCTCATCACTACAGTCATGGGATGAACAAGTTGCTTTATACGGCGGAGAGATCATCGCCGCCAGATTAAATCTATTAAATGAGTTCACTCCAGTTTTCACAGATGTCTACCGCGAGATCTCAACTAAAAAACCGGCAACAATCGGGTACAAATCGAGTATCGATAACCCAACCACATCACCACAAGCTAACTCCGAGATTATTCTTCAAAAAATGAACGAGATTAAATTTCAAGAGTTAGAACGCGGCCTCACACTTGTCGGCCCGCACCGAGATGACCTACTTCTTCAACTAGGAGATCATCTAGTTAAAGGCTACGCCAGCCATGGTGAATCATGGTCGATCGCTCTCTCACTTAAACTCGCCTCGTATCAACTTCTTCGAGAAGAAGGCGCTCAACCAATTTTGATTTTAGATGATGTCTTCTCGGAGCTCGATGAAGAGCGGCGTGACCAATTGGTCGCACTCGCCCACTCCGCGGAACAGACTTTTGTGACGGTTGCGGTGGCATCAGATCTACCAGCCGATCTCACCGGCACCACCTATCAAGTAAAAAGTGGTTCGGTGAAAATAATAAAGACTGGTGTGGTTGACGATGAGTGAAGCAAGTAACAAAAGAGATTTTGCGCGCGAGCTTTATAAGAATTGGCGCTCCCACTCACGCAAATCTAAATTCTCGAACCAAACTGGAATAGGAGTGGGTGACGAAGAACGGGTCCATGTAGAAGATCCACAGAAACTCGAGTTACTTCTCACCGAACTTATGGATCAACGAGATTGGCGCCAAGGCATTGCCGAAGGCACCCTCTTCACGGAATGGGTCAGTATCGTCGGCAGCGAGATCGCTTCCCACGCCACCCCAGTCTCACTCGACGATGGGCTCTTAACCCTTCAAACCACATCGACCGCTTGGGCTACCCAGATGAAGCTCATCTCCCACCAGCTCCTCAAAACCATCACCCAATCGGCCCCTGGAGCGCTTGTGGATGAGATCGCGGTGATCGGCCCGGAGGCGCCAAGCTGGAAGAAGGGGATCCGCTCAATAAAGAACGCTAGAGGCCCTCGAGATACCTACGGGTGAGAGAGCCAGTACTCACCTACAACTTATCTCGGAAATCGGCTGAGATAAGTGCCTGACGGCTTTTTTCGCTGGTTCTAGCGCCGCTTTCCCACTAGGATAAAGCCCTACTCCCCGCTAAAACGGCCTCAATCAGCTTTTAAGGCTAGCTAGCGAGAGAGTCTCATATTTTTCGGGAGGGCGAGCCACGGTATGTCAACGGCACCAACAGAGAGCCCAACGGCTTCATATAACGCCAGCAATATCACCGTCCTTGAAGGTCTCGACGCTGTTCGCAAACGCCCGGGTATGTATATCGGCTCTACCGGTGAACGAGGCCTCCACCACCTGGTCTATGAAGTAGTCGATAACTCTGTCGATGAGGCGCTCGCTGGTTATTGCACCGAGATCAATGTGACCTTGATGGCCGATGGCGCAGTACGCGTAGTCGATAACGGCCGTGGAATTCCCGTCGATCTCCATCCAGTTGAAAAACGTCCCGCTCTTGAAATCGTTTTAACAGTTCTCCACGCCGGCGGAAAATTCGGCGATAGCGGTTACTCAGTCTCTGGTGGTTTACACGGTGTAGGTATCTCGGTCGTTAATGCACTCTCCACAAACCTCGCCGTCGATGTAAAGCGCGATGGTTCGCATTGGCATCAAGATTACAAACTCGGTGTTCCACAAGCACCAGTCCGTAAAGGTGAGAGCGCAACTGATACCGGTACAACAGTTACCTTCTGGCCATCTGCCGAAATCTTTGAAACAACCGATTTTAGTTACGAGACCCTATCCACCAGATTCCGCGAGATGGCATTTCTCAATAAAGGCCTCACCATCACTCTCACAGATGAGCGTCCTGGCCACGTCGATGAGAACGGCAACACCCTCACCGCGAAATACCACTTCGACGGTGGAATTGTAGATTTCGTTCGCCACCTCAATCTCTCTAAAGGCGAGCAACATAAATCAATCATCGCTTTTGATGCAGAAGACACCGCTCAAAAAATGTCGCTTGAAGTTGCAATGCAATGGAACACAGGATTTTCAGAGAGCGTCTACACATTTGCTAACACCATCAACACTGGTGAAGGCGGAACTCACGAAGAAGGCTTCCGTACAGCGCTTACTTCAATCGTCAACAAGTTTGGTGAAGAGTGGGGATTTATCCGCAAGAAAGAAGATCGCCTTACTGGTGATGATATTCGCGAAGGCTTAACAGCTATCGTCTCAATTAAAATCGGCGAGCCACAATTTGAAGGTCAAACAAAGACCAAACTTGGTAACACCGAAGCAAAATCATTTACCCAAAAAGCGATGAATGAATTTCTTACCGCTTGGTTTGAAAAGAATCCTGGCGAAGGAAAAGAGATCGTTCGTAAAAGCATCGATGCAGCAGCAGCTCGCGTTGCAGCGCGTAAAGCCCGTGATTTAAGCCGTTCTCGTAAAGGCCTGCTTGAAGGACGTGGCATGCCGGGCAAGTTGGCTGACTGCCAATGGACCGAGCCAGAAAAGTGCGAGTTATATATTGTTGAGGGTGACTCAGCTGGTGGCTCCACAAAAGGCGGCCGTGATTCTAGATATCAAGCTGTACTACCGATTCGCGGAAAGATTCTCAATGTTGAAAAGGCGAGAATCGATCGAGTTCTACAAAATAACGAAGTGCAGGCACTGATCACCGCACTTGGCACCGGAATCCATGATGAATTTGATGCCGCTAAGTTGCGCTATCACAAGATTATTTTGATGGCCGATGCGGACGTGGATGGACAACACATCCGAACACTGCTTCTAACACTCCTCTTTAGATTTATGCGTCCTCTGATCGAAAACGGTTATGTCTATTTTGCGCAACCACCTCTCTACAAACTGAAGTGGGGCGGCAAGGAGCCAGTTCAATATGCCTTCAGCGATCGCGAACGCGACGGCCTGATCAAAATTGGGCTTGATGCCGGTAAGCGACTACCGAAAGAAGATGGAATCCAACGCTTTAAAGGTTTGGGTGAAATGCCAGCAAAAGAGTTGTGGGACACCACAATGGATCCATCACACCGCGTACTCATCAAAGTAACAATCGATGATGCAGCTGCCGCCGATGATCTCTTCTCAGTTCTTATGGGTGAAGATGTGGAACTTCGCCGTAACTTCATTCAACGCAACGCTAAAGATGTAAGGTTCTTGGACATTTAACATGGATGATCGTTTTCAAGAAGGTATGGATACAGAGAAGATCGAGACAGTCGATCTTCAAGTTGAGATGGCGCGCAGCTATCTCGATTACGCGATGTCGGTTATCGTCGGCCGCGCACTTCCAGATGTTCGAGATGGATTAAAGCCGGTTCATCGCCGCGTTCTCTACGCGATGTTTGATGCGGGATACCGCCCAGATAAGGGCTACTACAAATCTTCTCGTATCGTCGGTGATGTGATGGGTAACTATCACCCACACGGAGATACAGCTATTTATGACGCTGTCGTGCGTCTTGCCCAATTCTGGTCGCTTCGATATCCACTCATCGACGGCAACGGAAACTTTGGTAGCCCGGGTAACGACCCAGCTGCTGCGATGCGTTACACCGAAGCAAAGCTCGCACCACTCGCTATGGAGATGATGCGCGATATCGATGAAGATACCGTCAACTTCATTCCAAACTACGATGGCCGTTCCCAAGAACCAACCGTTCTCCCAAGTCGATTCCCTAATCTGCTCGTCAATGGTTCGGCTGGTATCGCTGTTGGTATGGCGACCAACATCCCACCACATAACCTTACCGAGATTATTGCCGCAACCGCGTGGGCGCTAGAGAATCCAGATGCATCTCCCGAAGAGACGCTCGAGAAACTTCTCACCATTGTTAAAGGTCCAGATTTCCCAACCAAAGCTCTCATCGTTGGCCGCCAAGGAATTGAAGATGCATATCGCACCGGCCGCGGCTCCATCATCATGCGCGCAGTTGTTGAGATCGAAGAGATTAATAAGCGCACCTGTTTAGTTGTTACCGAACTTCCTTATCAAGTTAACCCAGATAACCTCGCGCTGAAGATCGCCGAACTGGTTAAAGATGGCAAGATCAAAGGAATCGCGGATGTTCGCGACGAAGGCAATGAGCGTTTAGGTCAACGTTTAGTGATTGTCCTTCGCAACGACGCCACCCCTAAAGTCGTTCTTAACAATCTCTACAAGCAGACCCAACTCCAAGATTCATTTGGCGCAAATATGTTGGCTTTGGTTGATGGCGTACCTCGCACTCTTCGCCTTGATGAGTTCATTCGTTATTACATCGAACACCAAGTTGAAGTCATTGTTCGTCGCACCCGCTACCGTTTAGCAGAACGCGAGAAGCGCGCACATATTTTGCGCGGTTACCTCAAAGCACTCGACGCCCTAGATGCGGTTATCGCCTTAATCCGTGCGAGTAAGACCCCAGAAGAGGCCCGTACTGGCTTGATGGCCCTGCTCGAAGTAGATGAGATCCAAGCCAATGCAATCTTGGATATGCAACTCCGCCGTATCGCAGCGCTTGAGCGCCAGAAGATAAACGACGAGTATGACGCGCTGATGGCGGAGATAGTTGTCCTCAACGAGATCTTGGCCAGTGAAGCAAAGCAACGCGAAATCATTAAGAGCGAACTCCTTGAACTTGGCGAGAAGTATGCGGATGAACGCCGCACCCAAATCGTCTTAGCGGAATCAGATCTCTCAGTTGAAGATCTCATCCCCGACCAAGAAGTAGTCGTGACTATTACTCGCAGCGGTTATTCAAAGCGCACACGTGCTGATTTGTATCGCGCACAACGTCGCGGCGGTAAAGGCGTGAAAGGTGCAGCTCTTAAACAAGATGATCTCGTTGATCACTTCTTTATTGCATCAACTCACGATTGGCTGCTCTTCTTCACAAACAAAGGTCGCGTCTATCGTCTGAAAGTGCATGAGTTGCCAGATGCCGGTCGTGATGCGCGCGGACAACATGTTGCCAACCTCTTAGAGTTCAAACCAGATGAGACGATCGCACAAGTGATCTCATTGCGCGGATATCAAGATGCTGCCTATTTGGTTATCGCAACAAAATCTGGAATGGTGAAGAAATCACCGTTGTCAGAATATGACTCACCACGCTCTGGTGGCTTAATCGCGATCAACCTCAAAGAAAACGATGAGGTCGTCTCGTCAGCACTCGTCTCACACGATGATGAGATTCTCCTCGTCTCCAAAAACGGCATGTCACTCCGTTTCTCTGCCAGCGATGAATCGATTCGCGCGATGGGTCGTTCTACATCTGGTGTGATCGGTATGAAGTTCCGCGGTGATGATGAGCTCCTCACAATGGCTGCTATTAGCGGCACGAGTGATGATCAATTTGTCTTCACGGCAACAGATGGTGGCTATGCCAAGCGCACTCCACTTGATGAATACCGTGAACAAGCTCGCGGTGGCATTGGAGTCAAAGCCGCCAAGATCGATGAGGGTTCTCGCGGTGTGTTAGTAGGCGCGATGATCGTCCAACCAGGAGATGAGATCTTGGCGATTACCTCAGGCGGTGTTGTCATGCGCACGCCAGTCGAAGAGATCCGTGAGACCAGCAGAGATACGCTCGGCGTCCGCCTCGTGAATCTCGACGCTGGCACCTCGGTCGTCTCGATCACCCAAGTCAAGGATTCCGTCCCCGAGACCCCCATTTTGGGAGATCAGGAATAGTCGGGTAACCTTCACCACTCGCACATGAATTCTTCTGCCGAAAGTCAGAGGGTGCATATGCGGGCCTGTAGCTCAGCCTGGTTAGAGCGCTTCCCTGATAAGGAAGAGGTCGGAGGTTCAAGTCCTCCCAGGCCCACTAGATTTCGTAACTTAACTGCTTGTCAGATAAGGTTACGAAATCTTAACCGGCAAGAAAATTTAATACCTGCAGTTACGGGGCCTTAGCTCAATTGGTAGAGCGCCTGCTTTGCAAGCAGGAGGTCAGGAGTTCGATCCTCCTAGGCTCCACTTTCTTCTTATCCGCTCCTCATTCACTCGACCTGAAAGGTCAAAAAATGACACAAGCAACTCTCCACACATCTAAGGGCGACATCATCGTTGAGCTCTTTCCAGATCACACCCCAAAGACTGTTGCAAACTTTGTAAAGCTTGCGAAAGAGAATTTCTATAACGGCACAATCTTCCATCGCGTCATCGCAGGATTCATGATCCAAGGTGGTTGCCCACAAGGTACCGGCACCGGCGGACCTGGTTACAAGTTTGATGATGAG
>CAIZGZ010000179.1 GCA_903932695.1 uncultured Actinomycetes bacterium
TGCCTTCAGGTGGCCGCGTTTAATTCTTATGTCGCAACTTCACGATGAGGAAAAGCCAGCGACGCTAGAGATTCGCAGAGCGGTGCGACCATGGGTAAAGAGTGCAACTGCACGAATTGCGATTGGTGTATCTGGTGGGGCCGATTCAATGGCGCTCGCTATCGGGACAATTCTTGAAGCGCGTGAAGCGCAGATAGAAGTCATCGCAGTAATCGTTGACCATTCACTCCAAGCAGGTTCGGCGCAGGTTGCACAATCTGCGGCTGATCAATTACTCACACACGGAGTAAGTAGAACCATCATTAAAAAGGTAGAAGTTGAACTTGTCGACGGCATGGAAGCTTCGGCGAGACGAGCTCGCTATGCCGCGTTTGAGGAGGCGATTGCCGAAATCGCTCCAGATTATTTCTTCTTGGCCCATACTGAGAACGATCAAGCAGAGAGCGTTCTACTCGGTCTTGCTCGAGGTTCTGGAACAAAATCGCTCTCCGGCATGGCTGAGATCAATGGTCTGTATGTGCGACCGCTCCTTGGGGTAACTCGCTCAACCACCGAGTTGGTCTGTCAGGAGAATGGAATCCAAGTCTGGGCGGATCCACATAACCAAGACCGGAGCTATACCCGAGTACGAGTCAGACTCGATCTCCTCCCCGCCCTCGAAGCCGACCTGGGACCAGGGATCACGGCTGCGCTTGCCAGATCGGCAAAGATTTTGCGCCAAGATAGCGATGCCCTCGACGGTTATGCCCAAGCCTTCCTAGCCGAGCGCAATCCGAACGATTTATCGGTCGAGGAGCTCGCGGAATTGGCCCAAGCGGTCCGAATTCGGGTCCTGCGAGCGGCGATTTTTCAGGCTGGTGCCCCTTCGGGCTCGTTGAGCGCGGAACATCTAGCTCCGGTTGAGGCGCTGGTCACAGATTGGCACGGCCAAGGGGAGATTTCGCTCCCTGGTGGTGTGAAGGTCCGGCGAATTTCGGGCAGACTTTCGCTCTTGCAACAGAAGTAGTCTGGGGCTTACCCGCTACACCCAGGACCAATAAAAGGAGCATCGTGGATCTAGCAACAATCACCGCTGATATCGAGAGAGTTGTCGTCACCAGCGAGGAGATCCAGACGCGCATTACCGAATTGGCACGAAGTGTCGAGGCGGATTACGCAGATAAGAATCTGCTCGTCATCGGAATCCTTAAAGGCGCGGTCATGACCATGGCAGATTTCGTTCGAGCACTCAATATTCATATTGAGATGGATTGGATGGCGGTCTCCTCATATGGGTCGGGAACAAAATCAAGTGGTGTTGTTCGCATTATTAAGGACTTGGATCGCGATATCACCGGACGCGATGTTCTGATCGTTGAAGATATCGTCGATACTGGATTGACGCTTTCGTGGCTACGCGCAAATCTTGAATCACGTGGCGCAAAGAGCGTTGAGATTCTTACTATGTTGCGTAAGCCAGAAGCGGCAAAGGTTGAAGTCGATGTGAAATATGTTGGCTTTGATATTCCAACAGAATTCGTCGTTGGTTATGGCTTGGACTACGACGAGAAGTACCGCAATCTTGACTTTATTGGCGTTCTAGCAAAGAAGGTGTATGCCTAATGGCGGATAAGAAGTTGAAACTCACCCTCAGTCCAAAAGATGGTCGCGTTCGTAAGTTGATGCGCGGTCCACTTTTCTGGATCGTCGTAGCACTTATTACTGTCATTATCTTTGGCAAGATCTCGAGCACCGGACAGACGTGGATCGATGTTCCAACATCGACCATTTTGGCTGAGATTACAGATCACAAAGTTGATTCCGCACTCATCACCGACAAAGATCAACGAATTCAAATTGTTCTCAAGGCAGGAACCACGTATAACGGTTCATCGCATCTGCAGGCGCAATATGTGCAGAATGAAGAGCAACAAATCACTGCACTGCTCTCGGCAAACCCACCTGCAAAGACCTGGAATGTAAAAGTTCCAACCACTTCATTGTTGATGCAGATCTTCTTGAGCTTTGCACCACTTCTGCTGGTTGGCTTCCTCATCCTGTTCTTTATGGGCAACGCCCAAGGGGGCCGGAAAGTCTTTAGTTTCGGGCGTTCTCGAGCCAAGATGCAGAGCCCAGATGCTCCCAAAAACACCTTTGCAGATGTTGCTGGTGCAGATGAAGCCGTAGCAGAACTTCGCGAAATCAAGGACTTCCTAGCCGATCCCAAGAAGTATCAAGATATCGGCGCCAAGATTCCTAAAGGCGTACTTCTCTACGGTCCGCCGGGAACAGGTAAGACGCTTCTTGCTCGTGCCGTAGCAGGCGAA
>CAIZGZ010000180.1 GCA_903932695.1 uncultured Actinomycetes bacterium
ATTGCTTCATCACCGCGCGAGAGTTCGCGTGGGAACCATGGATGAAAACCAAGCCACGCTGGCAGATCACAGCCATTTGCTTCGTATTCCAAGATCCAACGAACGGCATCATCTAAGACTTCGATTGTCTGCTCGACGACGGCGCCGTTATAGGGAGCAGGGAGTTCTAACCGAGCACGACCTTTGCCGGTCTCTTCCCAGCCTGAGGTGAAGGCGAAGCCATGAATTGCATGTGGTGGTGCCCAGGTGGTGGGCAAAGTGTGCTCAACGCCATTTGCGCCGGTGATCAACCCTTCGTTGATTCGACCAGCCCATGGTGCCATTGGGTACCAACCCCACGAGAGTGGTGTACCGCGAAAGGGCACCGCAAATTGCAGATCGCGCCATTGCAGCGATGCAATGCGACCACCTTGATCAAGATCGATTCCGACTGAGATCTCTTGACCATCAATATGTTGCATTAGTAGCCGACCAACTCTTCTTGGGTGGGTGGATTAGCGCCGGGACGTGAGACGGTAATTGCTGCTGCCTTCGCCGCACGAGTGAGAACACTCTTGAGGATCTCACCTTTGAGTTGAGGAATACCGTGATTGATAATGCCTTCGACGATGATCGCACCAACCGTGTCGCCTGCGCCAACTGTGTCCGAAACTTCGACTTTCACGCCAGGGACACGAACTTCGCCGTTAGGGGTGAATGCAACAATTCCATTAGCGCCAAGTGTCACGACGACGAGCGCAACACCTTCGGCCAACCAGGCTTCAGCTGCATCGATCATGCTGACCTTGGGATAGAGCCACTCAAGATCATCTTCGCTCACTTTAATGACCGAGGAGATGGTGGCCCACTTTTCGACAACTGCGCGATATTGCGCGCGATTGCTAATGACCGATGGGCGAATATTGGGATCGAAGACCAGCGGTGCTTTGATCTGCTTGATCCAGTCGAAGAGATTCGATGCGCCTGGTTCGACAATCGTGGCAAGGGTGCCGACATGAACAACCGACGGTGGATTAGCGGGATTAGGTAACCAGGAGTCATTGAATTCAAAGGTCGCGGTGCCATCGATCAGAAATTCGTAGGAAGCCCCGCCATTCTCATCGAGTGAGACGGTCGCGGTACAGGTTGGGTTTGCACTTGTCAGTGTGTAATCCAAATGCACACCATCTGCAGCTAACTCATCGCGAATAGTTTTGCCATATGCATCTGTGGAGATGCCGTCGATGAAATATGAGTCAAAACCCAATCGGGCTAAGGCCTTGGCGGTATTTGCCGGGCCACCGCCAACGATCGCGTTGCGGGTCTGACTTCCTGGCGCAATCGGAATAAGGTCGATTAACGCTTCTCCAGCTACCCAGACAGATGACATTAGAGCAACTCCCCTTGTCGTGCTAGAAATTGTGTGAGTACGCGAACAGCGAAGAGATGATCTTCAACCTGTGGCAAGCCACTAATCAGTAAAATTCCTTGCAAGCCCGAGCCGGCGACGTTAAGTGGAATTCCGCCACCATGAATCGCGTGATCAACTTCGGAGAGCCCGTGCTCTTCATACCAATCGAGCGAACTCTCTTCGGCGAGAACGCGCTCA
>CAIZGZ010000181.1 GCA_903932695.1 uncultured Actinomycetes bacterium
CTTGGCTCTGAAGTGGGCATAACGCCTTGATCTGACAGCTTCGGCACTTTGAGTTGATCACCGCAGTGAAGGTGGCCGCCGCCATTGCTTCTGCTGCCTGTGCTACCTCTTCTTTAAATGTAGTGGGATCGACCGGACCTTGATCGAGGGTTTCGTTCTTGGCGGTCTCCTTAGCGAGATAGAGCAGACCAGCGCCAGCAGAGCGTGCACCTTGAGGCAGCGCTGCGAATCCACCTTCAACGACTCCGAGTTGATAGGCCATGAGTTGCTTATTGGCGAGTGCTTGCTTCGCCGTCATATCCGCGCCAGTCTTAAGATCCACGACAAAGTATTCACCGGTGCCGGGATCGATCTCTAGCCGATCGACGGTGCCGCGCAGAATAACGCGATCAAATTCAAGTCGGAACTCTTCTTCGGCAAGGACTAATTCGCGTGGATTCTTCTCCTGCCATTGAAAGAACCGGGTCAACATATGCTTAGCGGTATTGAGTTGGGACTCTTTAAACCAACCAACATTTTGATCAACGATGGGCCACGCACCAACCAACTGTTCAATCCCCTGGTCTAAGGTCAGCTCTGGGTTGGTAGCGATCTGAGAGGCGATAAAGTGAATCGCAACTCCGAGAAGTTGAGCGGTTGAATCGCCATCTTGCGCACCGGACTTTTCGAGGAACCATTTGAGTCCACAATCATCAAACGAGCCAAGTGAGCTCGGTGAAACAATTACTTTCTGATCGGGAGCAATCACCGGCAGGTCAACGCTGAGATCGCGAACTCCTAACCAGTTCTCGGGAGCTGCGCTTCGAATTCCAGCGTGAGCGAGTGATTGAAGAAGAGCGGGTGCGAAATCAGAACCCGCTTCGCTTTGGCGGCGAAGTTCGGCGACCAATGCACTGGTGGTCAGTGAGCGCGGGATTGTGGTCGAAATAGTTGAGCCACGATCACCGTGGATCAGTTCGTGGAGCTCATCGAAATACCGTGATGCGAGTGCATCTTCGGACTCATAAGCAGTGATTAGTAGCGTTGATTTAGCTCTGGTGATAGCAACATGCAGGAGTCGACGTTCATCTTCAATCAACCCAGCTGCAGCTGCAGCTGAGATCTCAGCGTGCGAGGTTAAGCCGGTGCGGATCGATTCTACGAGTCGCTCACTGCCAAGTAACGAACCACGCTCTTTGAGATTAGGCCATGCTCCTTCTTGTAACCCTGCGACGACAACGAACTCCCACTCCAACCCTTTAGCGGCATGGACGGTGAGGAGTGAGACCACCTCGTCGCGAGCGGCGCTCGAGGTAATGCTGTCGGAGAGAATTCGTTCATTTCGGAGTTGGTCGATAAAACTCTGTGGGGTGGCTCCTTGGTTACGTTCAACAAATCGTCGAGCCGATTCAAAGAGAATGATGATCGCATCGAGGTCACGGTCTGCTTGTGCGCCTTTACTGCCTCCAGCTAGCGCCCGCTCTTGCCAGAGGTAGGAGATCTTGCTTCCTTCGTAATTATTTGCGTTCTCCCAGATGCTCCAGAGCAGATCTGAGATTGTGGCGTGAGGAGTTGTGCGAAGGGTCTTGCGTGCAATCGCGAGCAGATCGTGGATTCGCTTGAGTGAGAGAAGCTCATCCCATGGCAGTTCGGTAGTTCCATGAGAGATCGCATCGATCATCATCTCGGTCGTGCTTCGATGATCGCTCCGTACTTTCGTGAGCGCTACTCGAATCCGACGAAGTGAGAGTGCATCTGCTCCCCCTAGTTCAGAAAGTAAGAGCGATTCGATGGTGGGCCAATCCGTTGTCGTGAGTAGCCCCTCTTTGAGCGCTAATTCGGCAAGCGCAAGAAATGGTGTGATAGCTGGATTTTCGGCGAGGGCGATGGCGGTTGCATCGACAGTAAGTGGAATTGAGTTACGCGCGAAGGC
>CAIZGZ010000182.1 GCA_903932695.1 uncultured Actinomycetes bacterium
CTCGTGGGCAATACGTTTGAGTGAGCGATCAATCTCGCTCTTTTCCAGCACAACACTCATCGAGTCTCCTTCGCCGCCTCACAGGACGGATCGTTAAAGGTTTCATGCACTTCGACTTACATGCGCAACTTTAGCACCCTCTACGGGTACAAGCGGGTTGCGCCCAGGGGGGTTAGTTTGAATCCAGTGAGATGAGAGATTTGAGCGTGATGACCCTGCCTAGGACCCCGTTGATGTAGGCCGCCGAGTCCTTGGTGGAGAGTTCTTGCGCTAACTCCACAGCCTCACTCGTTGCGATTTGGTCAGAGAGGGAGTTCTCCCAGAGGATTTCATAGAGCGCAATTCGCAACAGGTTACGGTCAATCGCCGGCATACGATCCATATCCCAGCCTTCGGCATAGGTATGAATGAGTTCATCTATCTTTTCACGGTGGGCATCAACCCCGAGAACCAAGGTTGAGACATAGTCACCAGCTGAGAGCTCATCCGCGGGGCGCGCCGTCAAGATTCCTTTGACATCGCTGCCACGAAGATCGGCTTCGTAGAGAAAATCGAGAGCGCGCTTGCGAGCTTTGCGGCGGGCGCTCATCTAGTTTGCGCGGCCGAGATAATCGCCAGTACGTGTATCGACCAGGATCTTCTCGTCTTGCTTAATAAAGAGCGGTACCTGGATGTTGATACCGGTCTCAAGTGTCGCTGGCTTGGTTCCGCCAGAGGAACGATCCCCTTGTAAACCAGGCTCGGTATAGGTAACTGTGAGTTCAACCGATGCTGGTAGATCGATGTAGAGCGGGTTCCCTTCATGAACTGCGACAACGGCGGAAACATTCTCGAGCATGTAATTGGCTGCATCGCCCACAACGGCTTCTGAGATACTCATTTGATCAAAGTTCTCGGCATCCATAAAGATGAAATCTTCGCCATCGCGGTACAAGAAGGTCATATCTCGCTTCTCAACGATAGCGGTCTCAACTTTGACGCCAGCGTTGAAGGTACGTTCAACGACCTTTCCGCCAGGAACGAGCTTGAGCTTTGTGCGCACGAATGCGGGGCCTTTGCCCGGCTTCACGTGCTGAAATTCGACGACAGTCCATAGCTTGCCCTCGATCTCAAGGGTCATGCCATTCTTTAGATCATTTGTTGTGGCCATTGGAGAAGGATACCTGATGCTATGCGGTGGATCCGCCTAACGAGCCAACCAGGCCTTGCATGGCGCGGATCGCAAGTTCGTACGAGGCGGGGCCAAAGCCAGCGATCGTTCCAGCGGCGACTGGCGAGATGACCGAAGTATGGCGAAATTCTTCACGAGCAAGCGGGTTGCTGAGATGGACTTCAATCAACGGTGCCTTGAGCATCGCGGCAGCATCTCCGATAGCGTGGGAGTAGTGCGTAAAGGCCGCTGGATTAAAGATCACCGGCGTTTTGGCATCTGCCGCCTCGTGCAACCAACCAATGATCTCGCTCTCGCTATCGCTCTGGCGAATATCTGGTTCAAAACCATGATTGATAGCGCACTCCATAATGAGCTGGGATAGCTCTGTGAAGTTAAGCGTCCCGTAAATAGCTGAATCACGGAGATCTAACCGACCAAGATTTGGACCATTGAGGACGAGCAGCTTCATATCGCTATTCTTTCATAGATGCTCTTTAAGAGGTTGTGATCTGGTGCAGCGATCCACCCTGGCTTGCCGACCTCTTCTAATCCAATGAAGCGGAGCTCTCCATTTCGAGCCTTCTTATCCCCCATCATGATCGTAAGAATCTCTTCCCAAGAGTATTGCTCCTTGGGGATCGTTGTCGGTAAACCAAAACACTTGAGGAGCGAGATCTGATCGACGGCGACCTTTGCCGGAAGTCCGAGGAGTGACACACTGAGCTCGGCCGCAAAGACGAGCCCGATTGCCACCGCTTCACCATGGCGCAACGTGTAACCGGAGAGTTTCTCAACGGCATGGCCAAGGGTATGGCCGTAATTGAGGATTTCACGGAGCGAGCTCTCCGTGAAATCCTGAGAAACAACGGAGGCCTTGACTGCGACTGAACGCGTAATCAACTCCTTGTCCACCGACCTTGCTCCTTGCACGGAAGGGTGTGAAGCAAGCAGATGGAGAATCTCGGGATCAGCGATGTAGCCGGTCTTGATGACCTCTGCTAAACCCGCCGAAAAATCTCGATCTGTGAGCGATGCAAGAAATGAGAGATCGATGAAAACCGAACGTGGAGAGTGGAAAGCCCCCACTAAATTCTTTCCAGAGTCGGTATTGATTCCAGTCTTACCGCCGACGGCAGCATCGACCATGCCGGCGAGGGTAGTCGGGAACGCGTACCAATCAACGCCACGTAGCCATGTGGCCGCAATGAAACCCGACAAATCCGTCGTCGTTCCTCCGCCAAGAGCGACAATCGCATCTTTTCGCCCAAGTTCGAAGGCGCCTAACTCATTCCACATTCGGATAGCAACAGATATATCTTTAGCGTTCTCTCCATCAGGTATCAGGGTAAGCCGCACCTGTGCACTCGTGTTGGTGATTTCAGTCAAGCCAGAGATCTGTGCAATATTTTCGGAGGCGATGATCATCACCTTGTTATGGCGAGAAACTACTTCTTGCAAGCGTTCGCGCCACTCCACACCGACTTCCACCCGATACTCATGCTCGGCGTGTACGGAAATACTCTTCATTGCCTGCGCTCCTTAATGACTCACGCCGGATAACTCTACGGCGATTCGATGGGCGATCTCCGCCGGCTTCTTACTATCGGTTGAGTATGTGAGAGTTGCTAACGACTGATATATCTCCGCACGTTGATCGGCTATCTTCTGCCAGCTTCCCACCGGGTCAGCCGTTAAGAGTGGCCTGCTACGCGCATCGCCGATTCTCGCGACAGCCTGTTTGGCACTGATGGTGAGATATATGACCGGTAATTTCTCAGCGGTAAGGCTCTGCCGCACTGCACTGCTGAGGATTGAGCCACCACCAAGGGCAACAACGCCAGGCTCGCTCGCCAGGACGCCTAGAACTACCTCTTCTTCAATCGCTCGAAAGCCGCTTTCACCGCGCTCTGCGAAGATCTCCGGGATCTTCTTCCCTGCCACGCTCTCAATCAGGTGATCGGTATCAAGAAAGGTGGTGGTGAGTTCGCGCGCCAACGCCTTACCGACAGAGGATTTTCCACTGCCTGGCGGTCCGATGAGAACAGCTCTAGGCATCTATCTAATCTCGAGGTTGCTCATGTAACTCTCGAAATTTCTACGAGTCTGCGCAACGGAATCGCCACCAAATTTCTCGAGTACCGCATCGGCAAGAACGAGTGCAACCATCGCCTCGGCGACAATTCCTGCGGCAGGAACTGCGCAGACATCTGAACGTTGATTAATTGCTTTGGCTGGTTCACCGGTGCTGACATCGATCGTGTCGAGCGCCTTAGGAACTGTCGAGATAGGTTTCATCGCCGCACGTACTCTCAAAATTTCACCGTTAGACATACCGCCCTCTGTACCTCCGGCACGGTCAGTTCGACGAACGATCTTTCCGCTTGGATCCTTTTCGATCTCATCATGCGCGACAGAGCCACGACGTTTCGCAGTCGCAAACCCATCTCCGATTTCAACGCCCTTAATAGCTTGAATTCCCATCATCGCTCCCGCCAATCTGGCGTCGAGCCTGCGATCCCAGTGAACGTGTGAACCAAGTCCTGGTGGTAGATCAAAGGCGAGAACTTCTACCACGCCACCGAGCGTATCGCCGGCACTATGTGCAGAATCGATCTCGGTAATCATTGCGGCGCTTGTACTCTGGTCAAATACTCGAACTGGGTCGTTATCGACATAGTCACGATCTGCATACGTTGGAAGTGGCGCACCCTCTGGCACACTGACCGCGCCAATCGAGAGAACGTGACTCATGATGCGGACACCGATCGATTGTTCCAAGAAGGCACGGGCAACGCTTCCGAGTGCAACGCGGGCAGCTGTCTCACGAGCGCTAGCTCGCTCCAAAATTGGCCGCGCATCATCAAAATCGTATTTCTGCATACCAACGAGATCTGCGTGACCGGGGCGCGGGCGAGTTAACGGCGCATTGCGGGCGAGAGAGTCGAGCTCTTCGGATGGGACTGGGTCGGCTGACATCACCTTCTCCCACTTAGGCCATTCCGAGTTTCCGACTTGAATGGAGATGGGTCCGCCTTGGCTTACGCCATGACGAATTCCGCCCAGAATGGTCACCTGATCGGCTTCAAAATTCTGACGTGCGCCACGCCCATAGCCAAGGCGCCGACGACGAAGATCGGCATCGATTGACTCGGTAGCTATCTCAACGTGAGCGGGAAGTCCCTCAAGGATCGCAGAGAGCGCAGGGCCATGGGATTCACCAGCAGTAAGCCATCTAAGCATGGGCATAGTGTGACAGATCGACGGCTCCAGTCGCCTCTCATTTCACCAGATGAAACAGTTGAGCGAGAACCCGGCTTCAGAGAGCAAAGAAGGTGGCGAGCAACAGGGCAGGCGCAAATGGAATCTCGCGTTTACGCACAATGAGGAGTGTGACAAGACCGAAGATGAGTCCAAGTAGCCAGGCGTAGAGCGATCTCGAGAAATCCGCCAGCAGAAAGGCCGAGACAACCATCAACTTGAGGTCCCCCATGCCGATCCGCCTTCGAGAGACGAGCCAAAGGAGTGCAGCAAAAATCATGGCACCAGCGCTGACTGAAAATGCCAGAGAGAGATGGTGGGGATCCCAGAGAAGCCTTAGCAGCAACGAGGAGAAGAACATGGCCACTAGGAGCTTGTTAGGGATGATGCGGGAGCGAAGATCGCTGATCGCAATTGGCAGACCAAAGAGGAGAAGTGGCAGAAATTGAAGTGACATCTGCGCAAAATAGCGCGCTTGGGTTAAATGATGGAGTGATTATCCACAGGCTATGAGAGGTGAGAGCGGCCAACTTTGAGGAGCGCAGATCTCATCTCTGGATAATCGAACTCCATTCCGGAGAAGAGAGCAATTTGATCAAGCGCTTGTTCCACTAAAAGATCCATGCCATCAAGAGTGGCTGACTTCTTCGCTCGCGCCGCTTGCAGAGCGGGGGTCGGACTAGGGTTGTAGAGAACATCAAAGAAGAATGATTGTGGATTGAGTGACTGCTCGACCGATTGTGCGACAGTGTTCACCGCTGCCGTCGGTAGCGTAGAGATAACTACATCGTATTCAGTGAGTGAGTGATCTAACGCGTAAATGTTCACGGGCGAGGCAAGGGCGATCCCTTCAAGATCTGCACCGCGCGATGGGTTTCGAAGAAGAATATCGATCTGAGAAGCAGGGCTATCGATCGCCACAAGTGCCGCGCGTGCGGTTCCCCCACCACCAAGGATCGCTACCCGAGATAGCGTGCGTCCGCTTAATAGCCGTTTGAACGCAAGTAAGTCGGTCGATTGGGCTCGATACTTTCCGTCCTGCACCAGCAGAGTGTTGACCGATCTAGCGCGCTGGGCCAGCGGATCTATCTCGCTGATGAGATCTAGCTTCTCGAAGACGCTCTCCTTGAGCGGCATGGTGAGTGAGAAACCGCTCCACTCTTGTAAAAGTGCAGATCGCAAGAACTCTGGAGCGTGCTCTGCATCAAGCAAGATCGCCTGATAGCTCGCTGATATCCCGAGAATTTCATAGGCCCGCTCGTGGAGTAATGGCGAAAGACTATGAGCGACCGGCGAGCCCAGGACTGCGGCACGTATCATCGAAACGCTCCGGCCGCTACATTTTTGTTATACAGAGCGACCCAACCCTCGAACTCCGAGAAAGAGGATGTGAAGCGAGTGTCGTGTGGCCTTACGGTGATGAAGTAGAGCCAATGCGAAGTGGCTGGATTGATCGTCGCAACCAGAGCGGCCTGTGTTGGATTGCAGATTGGGGTCGGCGGCAAACCGAGGTGTTGGTAGGTGTTATATGGTGAATCGATCTTCGTCTGGGCAATACTCAAGCCGATATGACCTTGAAGGTGAGACGCATACGCAACGGTGGAGTTGAGTTGAAGCGGCATTCCAATCGCAAGGCGGTTGTAGATCACCGACGCCACCTTTGAATAATCTGCCGGATCGGCCTCAATCTGAAGTAGCGACGCAACCGTTAATAGCTGGTAAGCGCTCAAATTCTTGTAGCCGTGCATAATTCCGGACTCTTTGAGGTTACGAAGTCCACCACTTAACATGGCAACAAGCGCATCATGAGTCGAGACACCTGGTGCAAAGGAGTACTGATCGGGGGCAATTTCACCCTCTAGTGAATGACTTGGGTTTGCAAGTGGTAACGAGAGCAAGGAGATCTGATCGCGCTGGATCAATTCGTTATCCTGATGAAGTAACCCAAGAACTTGAGAACTGGTGGAACCATCTTTTACGATGATCAAATTCCTGATTCGTTTGGCATCTAAAAGCTGATGGAGAGCAACCCGGGATGTGAGATGGGAATTTATATTGTGAACACCAGGGGCGATTCCGATTCCCGCAGGATTGGCCAACAAGGTGCTCACAAACTTCTTCTCACTCTTAATCACACCAGCTGCTGCAAGAGCGATCGCAATTTTCGTACCGCTCTCCCCTTGCGTGACCGTGATATTTACAAGCGCCCCCGGGGTGTTATCCGGGAAATCCGATGGCGTGCGATTGAGGATCAATATTCCTGCGATCCCAACAACCACGAGAATAGAAGCTGCGATGACGCTCCGTTGCAGACGGTTCTTCATGAGACATGACCAGCAATTCGCTCTCGCTCCAAAGCACTTTCTAAGATAGATACAGCGGCCATGGCATCAATAAGGCTCTTAGCTTCCTTAGCGTTCTTGCCTGATTCGCGAAGTGTTCGTGCTGCGAAGACCGTGGACAATCGTTCATCGACGAAATGAATCGGAGCTTGCGAAATTGAGGCGATCAGTTCAGCGAACTGATTGACGCTCTCCATCGTTGCGCTCTGCGCACCCGAAAGATGCCGGGGTTGTCCGATGACGATATAGATCGGTTCATACTCCGTGAAGATTTTTGATAGCTCTTCTCTCAGATCTTCTGACTGAGCCAGAAGAGTGGCTATCGGAGTTGCGATCAACCCCGACGCGTCCGAGAGAGCGACCCCGATTCGCACCTGACCGTAATCAAAAGCTATCCGCCGACCCGGTCGCATCTACTGTGAACCTAACGCAGCCTTCAATTCCGAGATCGCCTGAGCAATTTTCGTTGCATCACTACCGCCGCCCTGAGCAAAGTCATCTTTACCGCCGCCGCCGCCGCCAAGGATCGCGGAACCTTGTTTCACTAATGCGCCAGCTTTAATGCCGGCCGTGATGGCATCGGTCGATGAAGCGACAACAAATACGACTCTGCCGTCGGTGACGGTAAAGAGGCCAACGACGCTCTGTGGGCGACGATTGCGCAGATCCAGTGCCATTTGTCGAAGATCGTCAACGCTCAATTCGTCAGAGACGCGTTCAAAGAGCAGGTCGAAATTACCCACGCGTTCAAACTTTTGAGCGAGCTCGCCGACGCTAGCCAGGGCTTGTGCAGACTTCAATAATCCGAGTTCCTTCTCAACGCTCTTCACTCGGGTGATGAGATCAGAGATACGTTCTGGCAACTCTTCTACTCGAGCGCCTTTAACGATCTCGGTGAGTGAATTGAGGAGAATATGTTCTTTTGCGAGGAAGGAGTAGGCATCGGCTCCAACGAGCGCTTCAACGCGACGCACCCCGGCGCCAATGGAGGATTCACTCAATAACTTGACCAGGCCAAGCTCGGCGGACGACTGTACGTGGGTACCACCACAGAGCTCTCGAGCCCAATCTCCGACGCTCACGACACGAACGACATCACCATACTTCTCACCAAAGAGCGCCATTGCGCCAATCTCCTTGGCCTCTTTCTGCGACATCTCTTGTGCACTGACAGCCAGGTTTTCGATCAAGAGCGAATTCACTCGTGACTCAACTTCATTGAGAACAGCAGCAGAGACCGATCCGGTCGCTGGGAAGTCAAACCGGAAACGGCCAGGTGCGTTCTCTGAACCCGCTTGGGTAGCACTCTCTCCTAGCGCTTCACGGAAAGCTTTGTGCACCATATGGGTAGCGGTATGTGCGCGCGAGATCGCTTTACGACGTCGTTGATCGATTCGTGCAAAAACGTCCTGATCGATCTGCACTGAACCCTTAATAAGCGTGCCTCTGTGAACGTAGAGTCCTGGAACCGGGCATTGAACATCTTCAATCAGAATTTCGGTGCCGTTATCTAGCGTGATGGTTCCACCATCGGCAAGCTGTCCGCCACCTTCCGCATAGAAAGGTGTTCGATTGAGAACAATCTCGATCTCACCAGAGGCTACCTCAGAGACGCTTTGGCCATCGACGAGAATTCCAGCAATCTTTGCTTCGCCTTCAAAGTTCTTGTAACCGATAAATTCACTCTTGCCTTTGGCATCAAAAATCTTGCGATATTCAGAGAGGTCAGTATGTCCACTCTTCTTAGACTTTGCATCAGCCTTGGCGCGGTCTTTCTGTTCCTTCATCAGACGACGGAAGCCCTCTTCGTCGACCGCCAATCCCTGCTCGCTCGCCATCTCCAAAGTGAGATCAAAAGGGAAACCATAGGTGTCGTGCAATTTAAAGACGGTATCGCCGGTCAGCGTTGAGCTCGAACTCTTTTTGACATCGGTAGAGGCGAGATCAAAGATCGCGGTACCACTCTTGAGCGTCGTTAGGAATGATTCTTCCTCCGCTTGGGCTACCGAAAGAATGCGAGCCGAATCAGCAGCTAACTCCGGGTACTGAGGTGACATGGCACCGATCGAAGCGGTAATCAATTCGCTGATATTGCGATCCGGTGCACCGAGAATGCGCATATTACGAATTGTGCGTCGCATCATTCGACGAAGAACGTAACCACGGCCTTCGTTGCCGGGAAGTACCCCATCACCGATCAACATCATTGCGGTACGAGCATGGTCAGCAACGACGCGAAGAGCGACGTCGCTCTTATTCTCTTTGCCATAGCTCACGCCAGCTAATTGACTCGCAACGCTGAGGATCTGCATTGTTGTATCAATTTCATAAATATTCTCAACACCTTGGAGCAAGGCCGCCATGCGCTCAAGTCCTAAACCGGTATCAATATTCTTCGCTGGCAACTCCCCGATAATCGGGTAATCATCTTTGGTGCCACCGTTAGCACGGATGTTTTGCATGAAAACCAAGTTCCAGACTTCAAGATAGCGATTCTCATCAGCAACCGGGCCGCCTTCAACGCCGTAGGCAGGGCCACGATCGTAATAAATCTCGGAGCATGGACCGCATGGTCCGGCGACGCCCATCGACCAGAAGTTGTCAGCCATACCTCTGCGCTGAATTCGTTCCTTGGGAACACCTACAACTTTGTGCCAGATATCAGCGGCCTCGTCGTCGTTGTGAAAAACCGTGACCCAGAGCTTTGATTCTGGGAAACCATATCCACCTTCAGAGAGCGGCTTGGTCAGCAAATCCCAGGCAAGAGTGATTGCACCCTCTTTGAAGTAGTCACCGAATGAAAAGTTGCCGCACATCTGGAAGAAAGAGGCGTGGCGAGTGGTCTTGCCCACCTCATCGATATCAAGGGTGCGCACACACTTCTGTACCGACGTCGCACGAGAGTAAGGAGGCGTCACTTCGCCCAGGAAGAATGGTTTGAAGGGAACCATTCCGGCATTCACAAGCAGAAGGTTCGGATCATCCGCGATAAGCGAAGCAGATGGAACAACGGTGTGGCTTAATCCCTGAGGATTGCCTGATTCAAAGAAGCGCAACCATCGCGCTCTAATTTCTGCGGATTCCACGGATTTACTCGTGCTCCTTCTGGGAGGTAGCAGAACTCTTGCGTCCAGGTATGAACGAAGAGATCTGTGTGATGATCTTAAAGAGACCAGAATTCATGGATGAAAAGTTAGTCACCAAGCCGCTGAGCTTCTCGGTGAAGTTCTCGGCAGTGGTCGCGATTCGATTGACGCTCTGGATAGTCTTTTGGACCTCATCCATCAACCGAGCAGCTCGTACGATGAAATATGCCAAAGCGATGGCGATAATGATCAGCGATGAAGCCGCAATAATCGTTGCAATTCCTCCAGGACCCATAACCGCAAGCCTACCTGATGAGAGCCCTGCAGAAGATCAATTACTGCGCGATTGGATCGGATTCCGCGACGAAATCGACACCCGCCTCTTTGCGTTGGGCTGGCGTGATTGGTGTTGGCGCCCCAGTAAGTGGATCTCCACCACTGGCGGTCTTTGGAAATGCAATGACCTCACGGATTGAATCTGCACCTGTGAGTAGCGCGCAGAGGCGATCCATTCCCAGTGCGATTCCGCCATGAGGAGGTGGACCGTAATTGAACGCTTCGAGCAAGAATCCAAATTTACTATTCGCCTCTTCTGGTGTCAGGCCGATAACATCAAAGACTCGCTTCTGAACTTCGCGTTCATGGATACGGATCGATCCACCACCAATTTCGTTGCCGTTCAGGACGATGTCATAGGCATAGGCCAAAGCGTTTGCTGGATCTTTATCGAAGCTCGCTTTGAACTCAGGCTTTGGTCCTGTAAATGGGTGGTGAACAGCAGTCCATCCAGATTCTGGGTTATCTGCGTCGACCAGTTCAAACATTGGCGCATCAACAATCCAGACAAACTCCCATTGGCCAGGCTTAATGAGATCGCAGCGCTTTCCGATCTCCAGGCGTACGGCTCCTAGCAAGTTTTGGGAGAGAACTTTATTTCCGGCTGCAAAGAAGATTGCATCTCCTGGCTTCGCTCCGCAATGTGCTGCGATTCCAGCCGCCTCTGATTCCGATAAGTTCTTAGCTACCGGTCCAGCAAGAGAGCCATCATCTTGCACCAAGATGTAAGCCAGACCCTTAGCACCACGTGCTTTGGCCCAGTCTTGCCATGCATCTAGTTCTCGACGTGGAGAGGCGGCGCCACCAGGCATCACAACGGCACCGACGTAGTCCGCTTGGAATACTCGGAAAGTTGTCTGTGCGAAGAATTCCTGACATTCGACGATCTCTTGGCCAAAACGTAGATCCGGCTTGTCCGATCCGAAGCGACGCATACCTTCAAGATATGTCATCCGTGGAATAGGCCGTGGAATTGTGTAGCCAATTGTCTTGGCGAAGACTTCGGCCAAAATCTCTTCACAGACTCGCAAAATATCTTCTTGGTCAACGAAGCTCATCTCGATATCAAGTTGTGTGAATTCTGGTTGACGATCTGCACGGAAATCTTCATCGCGGAAGCAACGAGCAATTTGGTAGTAACGCTCCATGCCTGCGACCATCAAAAGTTGTTTGAAGAGCTGTGGTGACTGTGGCAGCGCGTACCAACTTCCTGGCTGAAGTCGGACCGGGACCAAGAAGTCACGTGCGCCTTCAGGGGTTGAACGGGTGAGGTATGGAGTTTCGATCTCGAGGAAATCCAGACGATCCATGACGCCTCGGATGGCCGAAGTCACTTGAGAGCGCAACCGTAGATTCTTTGCAGGCCCTTCACGACGTAGGTCGAGATAGCGATACTTCAAGCGAATCTCTTCGCTGATATTTGCTACTTCCCCACTGTCTACTGGGAATGGCAACGCCGCGGCTTCGCTTAATACTTCGAGTGACTGGCAATCGATTTCAATCTCGCCGGTTGCGATCGCCGAATTTTCATTTCCGCTTGGCCGCGCTGTGACGACTCCGGTGATGAGGACGCACCATTCTGCGCGAAGGGCGCCAGCGATCTCATCCTTAATAACGACTTGGACAGCACCCGAAGCATCGCGAAGGTCGATAAAGGCGACGCCTCCATGATCTCGACGACGTGCAACCCAACCTGCAAGAGTTACCTGCTCACCGACGTTCTTCTTTGAGAGAGTTCCGGCATCGTGTGTACGTAACATTACAAGTGGTCTCCGAGGTTCTTATCGGTACAGGTCAGTTCAATCAAGAGATTGCCCAAAGCGCTAAGAGTAACGGATTGTCCCTCGCCGGTTGCCATATCCTTCAAAGTCACGCTCTGCTGAGTGATTTCATCGGCGCCCAGGACGATGGAGTATTTCGCGCCACTCTTATCGGCGGCCTTCATGCCACCCTTGAGCGCTCGATCACCATACGAGAGTTCGACTCGAAGACCTCGATCACGCAACTCTTCAGCCAGCAAGAAGGCAGCAGCGGTATCACCGAGTGGGACGATGTAGAGATCTAGACCGCTTCCGTCAGGCAACCCCAACCCTTCGGCTTCGCACGCGAGCAGAATTCGATCAACGCCTAGGCCAAATCCGATGCCAGAGAGTTCGTTTCCACCTAGTTGGGCCATCAGACCGTCGTAACGTCCACCGCCACCAATGCCTGATTGCGCGCCTAGGCCTTCGTGAACAAATTCAAATGCGGTACCGGTGTAGTAATCCAGCCCGCGAACCATACGATTGTTAACAACATAATCGATCTTCAGAGCATGAAGATTCGTTTTTACGCTTTCAAAATCAGCCGCGCTCTCTGGCGTCAGATAGTCCATCAAGATTGGCGCATTGTTGAGCAGCGCCTTAATTTCCGCACGCTTATCATCAAAGAGTCGCAACGGGTTAAGTTCGGCTCTCGCAGCCGTATCTTCGTCGAGATCCAAGGTTGCAATATATGCCCGGAGTTCGGTGAGATAACTGGCCCGTGTTGCGGCATCTCCCAGCGAAGTAATCTCTAGTCGATAATTCTTCAAACCCAATTGGCGGAAGGCTCGATCCGCGACTGCAATGACCTCAACGTCAATGAGCGGATTTGATAATCCGATTGCCTCAATGCCGACCTGGTAGAACTGGCGATAACGTCCGGCTTGGGGACGTTCTGCTCTAAAGAATGCTCCTGAATAATAGACTTTGACCGGCAACTGTCCTCGGTCGAGGTTATGTTCAATCGTGGCTCTCATTACTCCAGCCGTACCTTCGGGGCGCAACGTAATTGAGCGTCCACCACGATCTTCAAAGGTATACATCTCTTTACGTACTACATCGGTTGATTCACCAACACCACGCGCAAATAGCTCGGTATCTTCGAAGACCGGCAGCTCCATGAGTTCGTATCCCGATGAGCGAGCCGACTCAATAATCGTGCCACGGATGTAGTCAAAGTGCTGTGAGCGTGGCGGGAAGTACTCA
>CAIZGZ010000183.1 GCA_903932695.1 uncultured Actinomycetes bacterium
ACGCCGTTCGGGATCTCTGTGATCAGCCCCGAGGCGGTGTGCATCTCGCGCACAAAGTCGTTCATGCCATCGATCGACTCTTGGCTGGCCTTGACCACCAAGTCCACGCCTTCGCCCAGGATATTGAGCTGGGAGTCGGTCACCAAGACCGCGATCTCGACCAGGACATCTTTGTCGAGCTCAAGGCCCGTCATCTCGCAATCAACCCAGATTAGGTTCGGCGCTTCATTTCCCATGGGCCAACCTTAGGGGAATCTGCGCTCGCCGCCGGCTGAGTGGGCCGAAATGGGATTTCACCTTTCGTTCACCTTCAGTTAACCCAGCAGCCCCCTACACCTACCCAAATAGGTCGATCATTGCCGCGTGAGTTCAACTATGACACCGAACCCCGTCGCCACCCCACCTCGGCGCGAGATCACTACCAAGCCTCGATTCTCCGACAAAGTCTTTCGCGGAGTCGTTACGGGTGGTGGCCTTTCATCACTCATCGTTCTCGGTCTGATCCTTGGCTTCTTGTTATACGAAGGTTACGGAACTCTTAAGTCACAAGGTCTCCACTTTTTAACTGGCAGTAACTGGAACGCTGTTGCTGATGCAAACGGACTCTTCGATCCAAAGGCTTCGCAATTTGGTATCGCAGCGATGTTGATCGGCACCTTAATCGTTGCGACTATCGCGGTGATCGTTGGTGTGCCAATCAGCGTTGGTGCGGCGATCTATCTAACTTTCTATGCACCACAATTTATTCGCAAGATCATGGTTGCGGCGATCGATTTGATGGCAGCTTTCCCATCGGTTCTCTTCGGTCTCTGGGGATTTTTTGTTCTCGAATCGAGCGGTGAATATTGGGCGAAGTTGCTCAATAAATATTTCAGTTGGATCCCGATCTTCAAACTTCCAACACCATATGTTCAGCACTCACCATTTATTGCTGGCCTCGTGCTTGCGATCATGATTATTCCGATCGTGACATCTGTATCGCGCGAAGTATTTTCACAGACTCCACTTGATCGTATTCAAGCTGCATACGCTCTTGGTGCAACTCGTTGGGCAATGATCCGCGCAGTTGCGTTCCCTTATGCACGCTCTGGCATCGTTGGCGGCGTCATGCTCGGTCTTGGTCGCGCAATGGGTGAGACCGTTGCCGTCTACACAGTTCTTAATATTGTCTATCAGGTGAACTGGCACATCCTCTTTAGCGCCGGCGGAAATATCGCCTCGATGATCCTGCTCAAGTTCGGTGAAGCTTCACCACAAGAGATTAAGGCGCTGATGGCCGCAGGCTTGGTGCTCTTCATGCTCACCTTGCTCGTGAACTCAGCTGCAAATGCCATCGTCAACCGTTCGAAGAGTGGTCGCTAATGTCTACTACAGCCCCAGTCGCGCCACAGAAGTTTGATGTGAAGCCAACCAAGCCATGGGAGGCATCAGTCGCAGACCGTTCCAAGACGGCGGCAATCTTTATCGCTGCTGTACTCATTTCGTACACACTCGTCGTGCTAACACCGCTCAAAGGCAAGCTGGCATACGCAGCACTCTTCTTCCTCGCATTTATCGTCATTGATTATGTTTATAACTTTGTTAAGGGCGGCCGGGCTGCTGCATCTGACTCACTCTTTCGTGGTGTTGTTACCGCCGCGGTCTGCTTAGCCGCAACCCCCATCGTGAGTATCTTGCTCACCGTCTGGGTTCGTGGTCACAAGGGACTTCACTGGTCGATCTTCACTAAAGATATGCACTCCAATGCATTCCAAGATCCTGCTAACCAAGGTGGGCTGCTCCACGCAATTATCGGAACATTCCTTCTTGTCATTGTTGCGATGATCATCAGTGTGCCGATCGGAATTTTGACCGCGATCTACATCACTGAGATCAAGGGTCGCTTCACTCGCCCTATTCAATTCTTGGTGCAAGCGATGTCTGGTGTGCCATCGATTGTTGCTGGTCTTTTTATCTTGGCCGCGATTGTGTATCCGCTTACTAAGTCATTAAATGGCGCCGAGGGATCACTCGCGTTGGCGATCTTGATGATCCCAACTGTTGCTCGTACCTCACAAGAAGTTCTGCTCTTGATCCCACAAGATCTTCGTGAAGCCGGAGTCGCACTCGGTGGAACTCAGTGGCGCACCGTCATGATGATCGTTATCCCAGCTGCTCGCAGCGGACTTGTCACCGCAATGATCTTGGGCGTCGCTCGCGTTGCTGGTGAGACCGCGCCGATCTTGCTCCTTACTGGCGGAAATAACTCCACTAACTGGAACATGTTCCACGGCCCAATGGGCTCGCTGCCAAATTACATCTGGCAGAGCTTTGGAACCGGAACCGCTGATTCTGTCACCCGTGCATGGGCCGGAATCTTCGTACTCCTTGCGATTGTCCTAGTTCTCTTCGGACTTGCGCGCACACTCGGCAATCGAAAGGTCGGCAAATAATGGACGAGCAGAAGAACCCAGCTGACAACTCAGAGAATTCGCAAGAAAATAACCAAGGAGAGAATATGCAGACCAACACGCAAGCCAATACCCAAGGCAGCGCACTTTCTTCAATCGCGGCTGCGCGCGAAGTGAAGTCGGTTGGCACCCAAGCGATGGGCGTAGGCCTTGAGGCCCGCGGCATCCACGCCTGGTTCGGTCAGAAGCATGCACTCGCAAATGTCTCGATGGATTTCTGGCCCGGCACTGTTACCGCACTGATCGGTCCATCTGGTTGCGGCAAGTCAACCTTCCTTCGCACTCTCAACCGCATGCACGAATTCATTCCTGGTGCTGCAATGGCAGGTGAGGTTCTGCTCAACGGTGAAGATATTTATGCACCTGGTACCGATGTCACCAAGATTCGTCTTAAGGTCGGCATGGTTTTCCAGAAGCCAAATCCATTCCCATCGATGACCATCGCCGAGAACGTTCTTGCTGGCCTGAAGTTGGCCCAGCTCAAGACCGAGAATAAAGATGATTTGCTCGAAGAGTGCCTAGAGCGCGCTGGTCTCTGGTCTGAGGTTAAGGATCGCCTCAACACCCACGGTGGCGCACTTTCTGGCGGACAACAGCAGCGTCTTTGTATTGCCCGTGCTCTCGCGGTTCGCCCACAAGTTCTCTTGATGGATGAGCCTTGCTCAGCGCTTGATCCAGGATCAACCTTGAAGATCGAAGAGACCATCTCGCACCTCTCATCGAGCGTCACCATCGTTATTGTGACTCACAACATGCAGCAGGCAGCTCGCGTCTCTGATTACACCGCTTTCTTCCTCTCTGACGGCGGCCCTGGTCAGATGATCGAAGTGGGATCTACCAACGAGATCTTCGCTCGCCCTAAGGATCAGCGCACCGAAAACTACGTGACAGGCCGATTCGGTTAACCCACTGTTCACCTTAAGTTTGTAGGCCGTACTTTCAGAGGCCACTGTGAGTTTCTTGGACTCCGTAGGTTTTCCCACGTAGTCCTCCAACCCTCATAGATACAACTTAGGAAAGGTTTTTCATGAAGCTTTCACGCTCAATGAAGATCGCAGCTGTTGCAGTAGCAGCAGTCGCACTCTCAGCACAATCAGCATTCGCTGGCGGAATCACCGTCACAGGTGGCGGTTCATCTTTCGATGCACCACTACTCAACGCTTGTAAGGTTGCTTGGCAGTCAAGCACAGGAAACACCTTCAACTACACATCTTCATCTTCAGGTACCGGACAGTCAAACGAAGATGCTGGTATCGGCGACATCAACTTTTCAGATTCAGGTTACACACCTGCTAAGGCTTCAGTCCTTAACATCCCAGTAGCAATGGCGCCAATCGCTGTTGGTTACAACCTTCCTGGTTCAAAGGATCTCTACCTTTCACAGAAGACACTTTCAGATATCTTCGCTGGCAAGGTTACAAACTGGAACGATGCAGAGATCGCAGCAGATAACAATGGTTCTGCTAACTCAGTCGTCTATGCAAAGGATGCAGCAGGAAATGTAAAGAAGGATGCAAAGGGCAACCCAGTCGTTCTTCGCACCGTGACAACACAACGTCACTACACACTTCCAAACCAACCAATCCACATCGTTGCTCGCGCTGATTCATCAGGCACAACACAGAACTTCTTGAAGCTCTTCACAAACAACCCAGATGCTTCAATCAAGTCAGTATGGACCAAGCCACTAGGTAAGGTTTTCACATCTGTATTCCCTGGTGATGTTAACGCTTCATCAAACATCGGTCGCATCCAGACCGCAACAGGTTCTGCTGGTGTAGCTGCTTTGATGAACCAGACACCATACTCAATCGGTTACTTCGAGCCTTCATACGCAACCGGCAAGCTACGTAACGCTTTGATCGGTGATGCGAACGGAGATTGGTCTGGCCCAACAGCCGCAGCAACAGCTGCATTCGTTAACGCTGGAACATTCAACGCTCAGGGTCTCCTACAGTTCGATTACTCAACAAAGACTCCTGGTGCATATGTCCTCGGTATCGTTTCATACGTACTCGTTGACTCAGCACTCTCAACAGATAACGCTAAGGCAGCAACAAGCTTCATCAACTACTTGTTGAACCCAGCTTGCCCAACAGCTGCTGGCCTTGGATTCTCACCAATCACAGGCACAGTTCTTGCTCACGACCAAGCTTTGGTTGCAAAGCTCGCTAAGTAAGTACTAGCAACACTCTGTACGTCAGAGAGCCGGTCACCCACAACGGGTGGCCGGTTCTTTTTATTGTGAGGGAATTGGCTTGCTGGCGCGCCTGGCAGGAATCGAACCTGCGACAACTCGCTTAGAAGGCGAGTGCTCTATCCGACTGAGCTACAGGCGCAGATAGGTGAGAGAACGGTCGTTCGGGATAGTCATTGATGAGGTGAACGGCGCAATTCTAACCGATAAGGTTGGACCATGGCTGAGTTCATTTACACGATGAAGAAGGCGCGTAAAGCGCATGGCGACAAGGTAATTCTTGATGATGTGACCCTGGCTTTTTATCCAGGTGCAAAGATCGGCGTAGTCGGTCCTAACGGCGCAGGTAAGTCCACCGTCCTTCAGATCATGGCCGGCATGCAACAGCCCTCTAACGGCGAAGCATTCCTCTCTCCGGGCTATTCCGTGGGCATCTTGCTCCAGGAGCCACCGCTGGATGAGACCAAGAACGTCCTCGAGAATGTGCAAGAAGGTGTCGCCGAGACCATCGGAATGCTCAATCGATTTAACGCGATCTCGGAAGAGATGGCTAACCCTGAAGCCGATTACGACAGCTTGCTCGCCGAAATGGGCGTCTTGCAAGAGCAGCTCGATCATCGCAATGCCTGGGATCTTGATTCACAACTCGAGCAGGCGATGGAAGCGCTTCGTTGCCCAGCTCCCGATGCAGATGTCACCGTTCTTTCAGGTGGAGAACGTCGTCGCGTAGCTCTCTGTAAGTTGTTGCTCCAAGCACCAGACCTGTTGCTGCTTGATGAGCCAACTAACCACTTAGATGCCGAATCAGTCTTGTGGCTAGAACAACACCTTTCGAAGTATCCAGGCACTGTTGTCGCGATTACCCACGATCGTTACTTCTTGGACAACGTAGCGCAGTGGATTTTGGAGCTCGACCGCGGTCGCGCTTATCCATACGAAGGCAACTACTCGACCTACCTTGAGACTAAGGCGACTCGTCTCAAGATCGAAGGTCAGAAAGATGCCAAGCGCGCAAAGCGTCTGAGCGAAGAGCTCGAATGGGTTCGCATGAACTCTAAGGGCCGCCAAACTAAGTCAAAGGCTCGTCTGGCTCGCTACGAAGAGATGGCGGCAGAGGCCGATAAGACTCGTAAGTTAGATTTCGAAGAGATTCAGATTCCGATGGGTCCACGTCTTGGAAACATTGTTGTGGAAGTAGATCACCTCAAGAAGGGCTTTGGCGATCGCCTCCTGATCGATGATCTCTCATTCACATTGCCACGCAATGGAATTGTTGGTGTTATCGGACCTAACGGTGCCGGTAAGACAACGCTCTTTAAAACAATTTTGGGACTTGAAACTCCAGATGAAGGTAACGTCAAGATCGGTGAGACCGTCAAAATCTCATACGTCGATCAATCACGTGGCGGTATCGACCCTAAGAAAAGCCTCTGGGAAGTTGTCTCAGATGGACTTGATTTCATGAAGGTCGGCAACGTTGAGATGCCTTCGCGCGCATACGTCTCCGCCTTTGGTTTTAAAGGCCCGGACCAACAGAAGCCAGCTGGCGTGCTCTCTGGTGGAGAGCGCAATCGTTTGAATCTTGCGCTGACACTCAAGATGGGCGGCAACTTGTTGCTCCTCGATGAGCCAACAAACGATCTCGACGTTGAAACACTTGGATCACTTGAAAACGCACTTCTTGAATTTCCTGGTTGCGCAGTAGTGATCTCGCACGATCGCTGGTTCTTGGATCGCATCGCAACACATATCTTGGCTTACGAAGGCGACTCACAATGGTTCTGGTTTGAAGGAAACTTTGAGTCTTACGAAGAGAACAAGATCAAGCGTCTTGGTGCCGAAGCGGCTCGTCCAAAGCGCGTGACTTACCGCAAGCTCACTCGCTAGCCGATACAACGGAGCATCATTACGACGATGTCAGAAGCAAGCTTCTATGAGCGCATGGGCGGTAGCGAGACTTTTGCGCTACTCGCTCATCGCTTTTATGTAGCGGTTGCGGCAGATCCGTTGTTAGCTCCGATGTATCCAGCCGAAGATCTGGCCGGCGCTAAAGAGCGGTTGCAACTCTTTCTCGAGCAGTACTGGGGCGGTCCGACGACCTACCAAGAGACGCGTGGTCACCCACGGTTGCGAATGCGTCATGCAGGCTTTCATATCGCCACCCCGGAGCACGATGCTTGGCTACAGTGCATGCATAGCGCTGTGATCGATCTGCCGATTGCAGAAGAGCTGAAAGAAGAACTCTGGACCTACTTCCAATATGCGGCCCACTCCATGAAGAATTCACCCGATGCTTAAATCAATCTGGCGCAATACTCGCGACCTGCCTCGTGCGATCTCGTTAAGCGCCGCCTTCTCTGGCTTATTAATCGTTCTCGTCTCTGGAACCGGCCCGGTTGCGATCTTGTTGCTTGCTGCGAAGTCTGGACATCTCAGCGATGCTCAAACCTCGAGTTGGCTCTTGGCGTGCTGGATCGGTAGCGGACTCTACGGACTCGTGCTTTCGCTGTGGCTTCGCATTCCGATGATTGGTGCGTGGTCTACGCCCAGCGTCGCGCTCCTTGTGGTCGGACTCAGCAACCATTCTCTGCCGCAGGCAGTTGGCGCGTACTTCATCGCGGCTGCTTCAGTTGTTGTGGTGGGAGTGACTGGGATATTTGATCGAATCCTTCGCCTTGTGCCACGCCCAGTGATCATGGCGATGCTTGGCGGCATTCTCTTTCAATTTGGGTTAGCGATTTTCCAGACTCTGCCGGATGCGCCATGGATTGTGATTGCGATGCTGGTCGGCTACTTTGCCGCCAGAAGAATGCAATGGCGGGCACCGGTATTGACGAGCCTTCTCTTAGGTTTTGCGGTGGCGATACCGACCCACAAACTCAATTCGGTCAGCGTTCATTTTTCATTGGCGCATCCGGTCTGGGTCACACCTCACTTCTCCATTAACTCATTGATCACTCTCGCGCTCCCAATGCTTTTGCTC
>CAIZGZ010000184.1 GCA_903932695.1 uncultured Actinomycetes bacterium
CGTGCTCAAGCGTTTTGGTGAAGCAAACCAAGCGCCGCTGAGTTTTCCTATCCAAGGCTGGACCTTGGCGGTTGATTTTCCGGTCGGGATTCCTGGTTTAGGAGCCATGCTTGCTGATTTTGATCAACGCGTTGCAAGCGCTGGCGGACGTATCTATCTGGTGAAAGATGCCAGAGTTGCACCTGAGTTACTCGAAGTGATGTATCCCCAGCTATCGCAATGGCAAGCTATCCGCGATCGCATGGACCCCACCCACACATGGCAATCTGATCAGTCGCGGAGACTCACACTATGTTAAATGCTTTTAAAAACCCACAGAGAGTTGCGCTGATCGGAGCGGGCAGTGAGATCGGGCAATCGATCTTGAACGAGATTGATGCTACGGCGATAACCGATGTTCTCTTGGCATCACGAAACGGACAGGCTAACTCTGCGAAGTTTTCAGGGCAGGCTCAGTTGATCGCTGCGGACTTTGCAACGACAACCGGTAGGTCACTTCTGATAGATCAACTTTTTCGCTCTGGTGACCTCGATATTGCAATTATCGCCATCGGAATTCTCTCCGGTGATCTCGCCGAGATGATGAACATTAACTATGTGGCATCAGTGGATCTGCTTACTCAGATAGCTACGCGAATGTCGGAGCAGAAGCATGGAAAGATTCTTGTGATCTCCTCCTTTGCGGCGGTCCGCCCTCGCCTTGATCTCTTTGAATATGGATCGATGAAGGCCGGCTTGGACTTTTACGCTCGGGGGTTGGCAGAAAAAGTAGAGCCATCAGGAGTCACTATCTCAATCCTGCGACCAGGTTTTGTTCACACCAAGATGACCGATGGCCTCACTCCGGCCCCGTTCTCGATCACAGCCATACAAGCAGGAAAAGCTGGTGTCAGCGCTTTGAACTCTAAACGAGTAGTGAGTTATGCCCCTGGTGTATTGCGTTTTGTGGCGATCGCATTTCGGATGATTCCTAAACCAATCTTTCGCAAACTCGCTTCCCGTTAACCGCCGAGTAACCCTACGTCAGTAGGTACGATGGGGTCATGGATGAAAGCGAGTTACCCGCTAACCGACTTCACCGATTACGAGAGCGCATCACCCAGCAATCAAAGTTAAAACTCGCGCTCAAAACTATTCCCTCTCTCTTTCTCATCGTTGTCCTCTGGTCGATCTCAGTAGCGCTCCTGGCGCCAGGCACCGACCCGGTTACTGCTCGATTGGCGGAGTGGGGGCGCAATCACTACCTCGGATCTCTTATTACGACCGCCGAAAATCTCCAATACAGTCTCCACAAGCCTAAGGTTGGCGGAAGCCTTGATCCTTCATCTAAGAATTTGATCAATAGTTATGCCGCTAACTCTGCAACCAAGATCTCTACGATCGTCACCCCAGCGCTACCAGGTGAAGGTGATTTAAAGACGGTCATCTCTAATCACGGACAGCCTGCTATTCAAGTTGCCTACATTCGTCCAGATATGAAACACACCTCGTATCTTGCTGGCGTTGCGATCATGAACGCATCACAGATTTCGTTTGTGCAACACCCTGGCTTCTCTGAACCTGGCCAGTTAGAACAACTTAAAGCAAGCGACTCGTTAGCGGGAGGCGAGCTGGTCAATCTCGCCGCAACATTTAATAGCGCATTTAAGATCAAAGATTCACAAGGTGGCTACTATCAAAATGGGGTTACCGTAAAGCCGCTTGTTGCAGGCAAAGCCTCATTTGTGATCTATAAAGATGGACGCGCCGACATTGGAATTTGGGGTAGCGAACTCGCGATGACACCAGATGTGGTGTCGGTTCGCCAGAATCTCTCACCGTTGATCGATCAGGGTCAATTGTCGGAGAGTCTGGTTAAAAACGTCTTCGTAAATTGGGGATTTACCGTCAAGAATTCGTATTACGTGTGGCGCTCAGGAGTTGGCGTCACCGCAAATGGTGACATCGTCTATGCGGCTGGCAACGCGCTCTCAGTGCAGAGCCTTGCCGGTGTGCTGAAGGCTGCGGGTGCAGTCCGAGCAATGGAGTTAGATATCAATCAGCAGTGGATCTCGTATATGTGGTACCCACCCACCACAACCGGTAAAGAGAGCCCGATTAAATTAGTTGCATTTACCAGGCCCGCTAATCGATATTTAGAGGCGAGCAGCCGAGACTTCTTTGCCGCATACCTGAAATAGCGCGAGGCTAAATAGCTGCAATAGCGTCGATATAGCGTTGACGCACTTCTGGTGATCTCGTCGTTACGGCGACCTGTTCAAAAGGAGCCAAGTCCCACTCTGGTGCTGACTCTGTACCGAAGTGAGCCCAGGCTGCTTGCCGGGCAGCGCCATCGGCTACGTACTCTCCTACTGGTGGGAGAAATAGATCATGATCGAAAATTTCGGTGGCGATCTTCACAACAGCTGGGTTGCGAGAACCGCCGCCAATCAAAA
>CAIZGZ010000185.1 GCA_903932695.1 uncultured Actinomycetes bacterium
AAGAACCGGTGATCGCGAATCGTTCGAGAGTTGGCTCAGCGAATTGGCCCACGCAAAATCAGAGCTCCCACTTCCGAGTGTTGTGAGAACGCTGGCGAGAAGTGGTTGATCAGATGTAATCACAATTCCGTAAGGAAGTGAAGTCGATGGAGTTGGCAAGGTAATGTCGAGGACTTTTTGGTGGCTGATCGTCGTCTGCTCTAGTCCGATCGGCGCAAATGAATTGTCATTCGTGTAGACCGTGGTTGAGATATTTGCATCGATTCCGCCTGGCACGAGCAGGCGAACTACCTGAGTGGTTCCAGCTGGCGAGGAGTGGTTGATGGAATTGATCAACCCGCCGATATAGATCTTGTTAGTAGGCGCAGCAGTTGATGCAACAAAACTTGAACCCAGATCGCTCAAACCGCGCTTGCGATGGTCGAGCAAGAAACTTGTGACGCGACCGGTCTGAGTCACAACATTAAGAGCTACCGAATTTTCACCCGGCGCGAGCGCTCCTACCGAAACCTGAGACTCTGAGTTTGCTCCAACTGAGAGCGCTACTGCTGGGAGTGGGCCTTTTGGCGTATAGGGATAGATCACGACGTTAGAACTACCCAGACCGCTGTTCACAACGTCGAGCAGATCAGAGCTAGTAAGACCCGCGCTACCACCAACAAACCATTGACTCTCTCCCCCACCATCGCAGAGCAGTGCAGCTTGCGAACCTGTGCCGGTGGAATTGAAGGCGATGGCGGTTCCGGGATTACCCTGAATATAGGTAGGAAATGTGGTTGAAGGTAGATAACTGGTGCGTGATCGATACGAAGTCAACGACTTTGGTTTAACGCTTCGAATGAGTAACCCTTTAGTCGGCAATGAAACACTTGTAGTGCCGCCTAAAGAAGATGGGCAGAGCGTTGCCGAGTAATTCACTGTTGTACTCGTACGATGAATTGCTGGTGAAATACCCGGAATCCAAGCAGCTGCCATAATCGAACCTACAACGATGAGCGCCGCAGCAAAGCGCTGGAGCTCAACAGTTCGTAGCGCATCACCTATGTTGCGTATCTGGAGTAATCGCTTCACTTAGACCAACTCCTCAAGCGGTACTTCAACCCGTCGACGACCCGATGGCAACGCCATCACGATGGCGACCAGGATCGCTAAAAATTCCAGCGAGAGTAATGAGTTGTGAAGCGAGCCGTTGTATGTCAGAAGTACCTGACCACCTTCGGGCGCTATGAAATAAGGAAGTCCTGATGTGCCGCGCATGAGCTTAAGGTTCTTGCCGTTGACGGAGAGCGACCAGTTGTGGTCATAGTTCTCAGCCAAGATCAAGGTGCCCGGTCCGGGAATCACTCCGCTTGCACCGACGCCGGTTGCGTCAAGGGTCTTAGCGCTGTTCTTGGCGCCGATAAAGAGAAGTCGTGGATCTGCTCCGACTACTCGCCACATCACACCGCTAGGCGTCGAAGACATTCGCGCAAAGCCACCGATGCCATCGATGAGTGAGGCCAACGGAAGCGGGACTGGCGCTTTCACGAAGAGATAGTGAATTCCAAAATTGCCAAAGGTCTGGCTAGATGCCAAGCCGGCTCCGCTCACCAAAGAATTCATGGCATCGGTAATCGCTGTCGGGATGGCGGAAGCGCTATCTGCTTGACCTAACGAGAGTTCGCTGCCATCAGAGATATAGAACGATGTCTCCGTGCTTGCGACTTGAAGGACTAGCGTCTTTGGACTACTTGGCGTTGAACCAAGCGCACCAATAAATGCTGGAACTACAGCCGGTTGATTGCCTTGCACCAGAGAACGTGAGGCCGATGTTGCGATCCACGTCCCCATTCCCAGTGAACTGACGAGCAAAAGCACTGTTGCGGATGCGATAGCGATATGGGGTAATCCCAAGCGGCTGTTACGAAGGGTAGGAATAATCTCCTCAGCTTGGCGCAAGAGCGGCGGCAGCATGAAGACAGTAGCGATCACCAAGAGGTTGGCGCTCCAGACCCGCACACTTGCTCCGTGCCCCGTGACATGGAGCGAATTCAGCACAAGGGATCCGCCAAAGAGAGTCGCTACTACCAGGGTTGTACTGCGTAGCGCTCGAATTTGAGTGAGGTAGAGCGCACAGAGAAATACCGGACTGAGCAGCCATACCGGCAGAGCGCCACTACCACCGGAATTAAAGAGAGAGAGCGTGAGCACGCCACCATTGTCGATCGGTAACCCAGGAGCCATAAGCCACTGCGTTGGATGAGCAAGGGCGAAGAGCGACCAAGGCAGGAGAACAAAGAAGGGGGTCACCATCAGTGCGACCCGTCGCGCAAGCGGTTCGATTTCGGTACTTGCTAACAACTCCCGCAGGGGCATCGCTTGGAAGAGTGAGCGCGATTGGACAATCTCGATACCGAGCAGGACGAGTTGGAGTGCGAACCACATCGCAAGCAAAAGTGGCGAAAGCGCTCCCACCAACGAAACGAAGAGAGCGAACGAGAAGATTCTGCGCCAAGAGTATTGCGCAACATCGCGCTCCCATGGATTAATTAAAAGAAGTGCGGGAAGTATGCAGATCAGAATCAAGGTCTCGAACCGACCTTGATTAATACTGTTCCACAACACGGGGTTCAGGACGTAGATCCCGGCACCGACGAGGGCGAACGGGGCTGAAATTCCGAGTCGTCGCAACGTCTTAGAAAAGATGTAGAAAGCTAATGGTGGCGCCGCAAAGAAGAGAATCGTCATGAGAAGCGAGAGATTACCCAGCGTAAAGATTGAGGCTACCGATAAGAGCAGCATCCAGGTTGGCGATGGCGTTGCCGATCCCATCCCCACAAGGTGCCACGAGGCCGTGTATGCATGAAAGAGATCCAAGCCGCTACTTGGAATAGTGGCCAGCGCCCCTCCTGAGAGTGTGCCGAAGCGATTGCGACTGGCAATCAGCGATAAGAGCGCGATCCCGAAGAACGCCAGAAATTCTGGGCGCTTGAGGTAATTGCGAATGATAGAGACTTGGATTGGAGCCGAGAGATCTGGATCATCAAACTCATCATCGATTGTTCCCAGATCTGAGAAACTCTGACTGACAGGAGTGGTGATTGATTCGGCGCTCTTGGAGCGGTTAGAGGTAATTGATTCCGTCAAAACCGTTCGCACACGATCGACGCCAGCTCGCAACTGACTTCCGCGAGGTGGAATAAATCGCTTAACCACGCCAGGTGAGAGCAGTCGAGCTTTGCGCCTGGCACGACGAGCTGAGATCAACTCACCGGGGTGAATGAGGAGTAATCCAATAGCTGCAATCTCATCACCGGCATAGCCAGGGAGTTTTGCGAAGAGATCAAAGAGCGCACGAAGCAGGCTAGTTCCTAGCAACTGCAGGCTCACCCACGGCAACATCCACCAGGATGAGTTCACCAGCAATACATACGCAGCGTTGCGTCGATCGAGCAGAAGTGGGCGGTGTAAGAAAGCCTCAGAGACGTCAACGATTCTGCGCTCGGAGGCAGATGCCTCTGCGTGGTAGACCGTTGCGGCGCCGACACAGATTGCACCGAAGCCGGCGACGTGTGCGCGCCAACCAAGATCTACATCATCGCGAAAGAGCGCCAAGTTGGGATCGAGTCCACCGAGTTCAACAAAGGCAGAACGCCGAACTAACATCGCAGCGGTACTTACCGCCATCACATCGCGGGTGTAATTTTCTTGACCTTGATCTTGCTCGCGTGGCTCAAGTCCAGTCCAACGCGCACCATTAATCGCGATTGAAACTCCCGCTTCTAGGAGATGATCGCGGTCATACCAGCCAAGCAATTTTGGACCAGCAATGACGACCTGAGGTCGATCGCCAAGTTCTGCCAACATTAATTCGAGTGCATCACGCGCTGGTGCACAATCATCATGAATAAGCCAGATCCATTCGAGGTCTTCGGCTTCATCGGATGCTGAGGTCGGTGTCTGTTCTAACGCGATTGCAATCGCGTCGCCATATCCAAGATCTCGCTCGGCCTCGATGACTGGAATTCCAGCGGATCGCAAGAGTTTTATTGATGTGTCGTGAGAGCCCGTATCAACTGCTATGAGTCGATCTACTCGACGGGTCTGCGCAGAGAGTGCCGCAATTACTTGGGGTAACCAGGTCGCACCATCGTGCGTCACGATGATCGCAGTTACAAAGAAGTTCTCGTTTTTATCAACCATGTCAGTCGATAGCTGCGTTAATTCTTATGCAGAACGACGCTTGAGGCGACGGCGCTCTCGCTCGGAGAGGCCTCCCCAGATTCCAAATCGCTCGTCGTGACCGAGTGCATACTCCAAGCATTGTGAGCGAACATCGCATGAGAGACAGACGCGCTTTGCTTCGCGAGTCGAGCCACCCTTCTCAGGGAAGAATGCTTCTGGATCTGTCTGGGCGCAGAGAGCGCGCTCTTGCCATGAAAGGTCTGGGTTTCCCTCAGAGGTGTTCAAACCGCCTTCAATTGATACCGGGCGTTGTGACATACCTACTCCTCAAACTTTGGGCATCGATCTGGACTAGCCAGTCTCCATGCGTCCTTCTGCGTGGTCGTGCGTATTAGGTGAATTACACGCGTGTAACTCCTCCGAGTCAAGTCCACGGGAGAGGAATTTTTCATAATTTACGCGTGAATCTCTCACCTAATGGTTGAGGCTTGATAAAAAACTCGATAAATACGCGTAAATAACGCCATTTCGCGCCGTTACATGGGATTACACGAGATGCAGAATCAGAAGCCTAAGAAATTACTTGTGGCAATTGTCGCTGCTGGCACTATGCACTTTTCAGCGATAAATGAAGAGTCGAGTTTGGTGCCAGCCGAGATGACTGCGCCATCAAGGACGATGCAACCACTGAGCTCAGCGCCTGAGTGCACAATGACATCGACTCCTATGTAGTTTCCAGAACGGATATCAGCGCCGGTCGCGATCTGCGCGGATGTAGCGATGAGTGAATCAGAACGGAGTTCATGAGATCCACTGCGCAACAAGAGTTCATAGGCATCGGATTGTGCCGCTCCGCTGATGAGATCACGGGTGGCATTTTGAAGCGCGGCCGGGGTTCCAATATCAAGCCAATATGAACGATCAACGTAGCCGTAGAGCGAAGCACCATGGTGAAGCAACCCTGGGAAAGTCTCTCTCTCCACACTGACAACTCGATCCGCAGGAATCGCATCGATAAATTCGCGGTTGAAGATATAACAGCCCGCATTAATAATATTTGTTGGTGGATTTTCCATCTTCTCATTGAACGTTCGAATAGCGTCGCCTTCGAGTTCTACCGCACCAAATGCCCGTGCATCACTCACTTCAGTGAGGTAGAGCGAAACATCGGCCGAGCGTGATTGGTGAAAATCAATGTGTCCGCGAAGGCTATGACTGCTTAAGACATCTCCGTTGAAGATCACAACGGGACCACCGCGAGTGATCATTGATGCAGCGTTGCGTATCGCGCCACCGGTACCGAGAGCTACCTCTTCCACCGCATAACGAATCTCAATCCCCCACTTTTCTCCATCGCCAAAATAGGGTTCAAAGACTTCAGCGAGATACGAGGTAGCAAGAACGATCTCTTTGATGCCAGCCTCGCGAGCCTTCACGATTTGATGTTCGGTAAAGGGAATGCCTGCAACTTTGAGCATTGGCTTGGGGGTCTTATGGGTCAATGGTGCGAGCCGTGTTCCAAATCCACCGACAAGGAGAATCGCAGATTCAACTCCGGAAGTGCTGGTGGAGCCAAGGCTAGAAGAATGGTTGATCACAGCAGAATTACTTCACTGAGCTTCGTAGCCGCTGTGCTGCTTGCGCAATCGCGTCATCGCTAGCTGTGAGTGCAACGCGGATGTGGCGAGCTCCCGCAACCCCATAGAAATGGCCAGGTGTAACAAGCACGCCAAGTTGGGCGAGTGCGTCAACAGAGCTCATATCGCTCTCGTCTCGAGTGCACCAGATGTAGAGCCCGGCTTCGGTATGGTCGATTCGAAACCCAATGGCTTCTAGTGCCGGCGCTAAAACAGCTCTACGTCGTGCGTAGCGCTTAGCTTGTTCAATGACATGCTCTTCATCGCCCAATGCAACCGTCATCGCAGCTTGAACTGGTGCTGGCATTAACTGGCCAGCGTGCTTACGTATTTCGCGGATGCGATTGATCAGTTCGGGATCTCCGACAATTAAACCGGCTCGATACCCCGCCAAATTCGAACGCTTGGAGAGCGAGTGCACTGCGAGCAATCCGCGGTTATCACCTGCCGCGACACTAAGAATTGAGAGTGGCTGCGCTCCGCCCTGCTCCTTCGCCGGAAAATTGATGTAACACTCATCGCTCGCAACAATCGCACCAGTGCGACGCGAGTAATCGATCGCCGCTTGCATCTCTTCTCGTGGCGCGATTCGGCCGGTGGGGTTTGACGGCGAATTTGTCCAGACTAAATCTGCATCAGGCCAGGTCGTTGGATCCAATCCCACGGCCTTCGCATCTGCATGTGCGATCAGCGCGCCTACGAGATATGTTGGATATGCGATCTCGGGATACAAGACTCGCTTTGCCTCGAGGAAGCTTGGAAGGAGCGCAATTAACTCTTTAGAGCCAATGGTGGGGAGTAGATCAAAGTCTCCCGTTACTCCCAAAACGTGCTCTGCCCATTGGCGCATCGCCTCGCGCAATTGCGGTGAGCCGATCGTCAGCGGATAGCCCGGCGTATTTGAGGAGCCCCGTAATGCGGCCTGAATAAATTCAGGGACATCGTCTACGGGTGTGCCGACAGAGAGGTCGATCCCACCTTCGGGATGAGACTTAGCAATCACTCCAAATGGAGCGAGCGTGTCCCAAGGAAAATCTGGGAGCTTGATTGTTACTCGCTAGCTTTTGGTGGCAGAGCTGCGACAGCAGGAGCATCGTGAGAATTCGCCCCAACCTTGCTAGCGCCGCCAGGTGAACCTAGCTCGATAAAGAAGCTGGAGTTGTTCTCTGCATATTGCTTCCATGCACCAGGAATATCATCTTCGTAATAGATTGCCTCGACTGGGCATACTGGCTCGCAGGCGCCGCAATCGACACACTCATCGGGCTGGATGTAGAGCATGCGACCGCCCTCGTAGATGCAATCTACTGGGCACTCTTCGATGCAAGACTTATCTTTGACATCAACGCAAGGTTCGGCGATTACGTAGGTCATCTCATCCCTCTCGAGCTGGTGAAACTCATGGCAGCGGATTCGCGCTCATGAGCATTGCAGGAGCAATAATGGGTAGAGAATACTCGATGTGAACCAGAATCGACCACCTATGCCACACGAGGTGGGGCTGCGCGTCAGCATTCGACTCTTTGATCCTGCAGGTGGCTTTCGAGATCTCCTTGGCCACCTGACGAGCCCAACACAGGTACGCAAGAGGGATGGCTCGGTAGTCGAGTTTGATCCCTCCACCATTTTTCTCTGGAAGGTAGTACCGGAGCGGCCAGATCGCGCTATCGAACCAACTACGTCAGACGATTAAGAGTCGAGCCCCGAAAAGAGATCGCTCTCCCAACCGCTCTTCCCATCGCCCAACACCAATTCATGGCCGCGTTTACCTTTGACCAAGATGTAATGCTCAGTACCGCTGACTCGGATCGCCATCCCTTTCGAGAATTCAAAGAGATCGCCATCCATGATTAATTGTGTCTTATGTTCAGACAAGGCGGCGAGCTTGGCAGGTAAATGTGCGTTGCCATCAATCGCAGTTGTGACGACCGAATCTTTCTGAACAAATGGCAGGGTGAGCCACTTCGATGGCACATAACGAAAGAGCTTGAGGGCGATCTTTTGTATCGGCTTCTTGCTCGTCAGCGCCTTCTTAATTGCAGAACGAGGAATTGCATTCCAGTAAATCTTGGCGATTTCCCATGCTTCGCCACTTCCAAATTCTGGATCAGCGGCTAGCGCTGCAGCTCGCATTGCAATGCGGTGCGCCTTGATGTGATCGGGATGTCCATAGCCACCATTTTCATCATAGGTGATGAGCACCTGTGGTTTGCGATCTCGAATGATCTCTACCAATTGCGCAGTGACCTGGTCTTCATCGGCCTGCCAGAACGAATCGCTTCGCTCATTAGGAGAAGTGCCCATCATCCCGCTATCACGATATCGATGATGAGGTGCACCCAAGAAGAGATGATCTGTTACCCCAAGATGAAGCATCGCCCGAGAGAGCTCACCGACCCGATACTCCCCCAACTCATCATTCTGCGATGCCGCCAAATGCGCGAGTGCCGGAACGAGCACCTCGCCCTCTTCACCACGAGTGCACGTCACCAAAGTGACACCGGCGCCTCTGGCTACATAAGCGGCCATCGTTGCGCCATTACCAATCGTCTCGTCATCGGGATGGGCGTGGACAAGCAGGATGCGCTCGGCTGGAAGTGACATACGGTAATTATCGGCCATGAGATACGATCTGACTAATGAATCAGGTTAATGAGGAGAAGATCCGCCTACCTCGGGATGAGCGCCGCGCCACTCTGCTGGCTGCCGCTCTCGAGGTATTTACCGCTGCCGGGTACCACTCCGCCGCGATGGATGAGATCGCTGATCACGCCAATGTGAGCAAGCCCGTTCTGTATCAGCACTTCCCATCGAAACTCGATCTCTATCTGGCAGTACTCGATATTCACTGTCAGACCTTGGTTGAGGCGATTGAGGCAGCGGTTGCCTCAACGAAAGATAACGCGGGCCGAGTGCTCGCCACCGTCAACGCCTACTTTGACTTTATCAATCGCGAAGGTGAAGCTTTTCGACTCCTCTTTGAGAGCGATATGGTCGTTGAGCCCCAAGTGCGAGAGCGCTTGAACAAGATGTCGTATGACTGTGCCCACGCCTTTAGCTCTGCCATTACAGCTGACACTGGTATGCCGATCGAAGAGGCGATGCTGCTCGCTGTTGGCCTTATTGGCATCGCACAGACCAGCGCACGCCACTGGCTTGCTCGCGATGGCAAGATCGATCGCGACGTCGCTGTGCGACTCGTCGCGAGTCTGCAGTGGCGCGGAATTTCAGGTTTCCCTCGCGCCCGCAACTGACTAAACTTGGGCTATGGCTACTAAGAAAAGTTCAGAGTCCGCTACCCAAGTTCGCATTGGCATTAGCGAGTCAAACCAAGAGCTAAATTTTGAAACCGAGATCTCCCGCGATGAGGTACAAGGTTTGGTTGCCAAAGCGTTGGAAGCCCAACAACCGCTGATCCTGCACGACATCAAAGAACGGACGATGATCGTCCCCGTTGGCAAGATCTCCTTTGTGGAGCTTGGCGCAACACCCGATCGTAAAGTTGGGTTCACTACCCTCTAAGCTCGAGTAACCACTCGCCGGGCATCAGCTCTGGCTTCGAGTTTCGCAAACTCTTCTGGATCGGTGGTGTTTTCGCCGAGCAGATTGAGCTTGCCGTTGCCGTGGTAATCACTCGATCCAGTTACTACGAGATCAAGTTCTGCTGCGATCGATAATAACCGCTCACGATTTTCCAGAGTGTGGTCGCGATGAAAGACCTCGATGCCATCTAAGCCGGCATCGACATAGGCGGCAAAACTCTCCGGCGAGACGACTCGACTACGCAGCGATGACATGGGATGCGCCATGACCGCGACCCCACCAGCAGCTTTTACGCGAGCGATTGCTTCTTCCGGCGTCGGCGAATAATGCGATACATAAAATGGCGAATCGTTATGCAAGATCTCGGCGAAGACTTGATCACGCGACTTCATATAACCCTTTGTCACGAGCGCATCAGCAAGATGTGGGCGACCCAAAGTCGCGCCATCTGAGAGCTCGGCCAAGACATCTTCCAACGTAATCTCATAGTTAGCAGCGTTGAGCTTCTCAATGATTTTGCTCATTCTGGTATATCGATTTTCGCGCGTGGCAGACATCATCTCCATGAGTTCAGGGTTGGAGCGATCAAAGAGCAATCCCAACATATGCACGCTAATTCCATCGTGGGTCTGACACGAAATCTCTGAGCCTAAAACCAGCTCGAGTCCGGGGCGAAGATGTGCGATCGCTTCATCCCAACCGGCGACGGTGTCGTGGTCGGTCAGCGCAATCGTTGTGAGCCCATGAGCCATCGCCTTGCTGAGCAGAGTTGTGGGGCTATCGGTGCCGTCGCTGAAATTGCTATGGGTATGCAGATCGATCAACGACTTATCCTTCTATTACTGGAGCAGAAGTGGGTTCGCTCGGTTTGTTACGTAGAACGAAGATGGCGCAACCTATAAGCAATCCGACAATTCCCGGCAACGTTCCGGAGGAGGGATGCTGGTGAAGCCAGAACCAGGCGATGATCGCCGAGACTGGCACCTCGAAGAAGACGATGAGTGAAACCATGACTGGCGAGACTCGTTTCAGCGTCATGTTGAAGAGCGTGTGACCGAAGAATTGGGCACCGATAAAGAGCCCCACCGCCAGGAACCATTGCTGGTGTGCGAAGTGAAAGAGATTAATTCCGCCGCTGAGCGAGACGATGATCGAGACCAGCGCGCACGAACCAAAACAGAAGGTGAGATAGGTCGACGTTGCAAGAGTGCGCGAGACGGTTGAGCCCATGATGACATAGCCGGCAGCAAGCGCTCCCGCCAGGATTCCATAGAGATCACCGATAAAAGCTCTGGTCGAGAGATGAAGGTCCACTCCGGTGATCAGTAAGAGCGAGAGAAATGCGATAAAGATACCGATCATCGATTGGCGTGAGATCACCGCTCCGCGGTACTTCATATAGAGCGCCGCAAAGATCGGTTGTAGAGAGGTGAGCGCCGTGCCGGTTGCCACCGAGGTGAATCTCATTGCACCGAAGAAGGCGAGAAAGTGGCCAGCCAGAATCACGCCGGCGAGAATCGAAAGTTTGATATTCCGGCGACCGAGTTCACTGCGCCACTCAGCTTTGCGGATCGCAAACGGAGCCATAGAGAGTGCGCCGAGGAAGTTACGCCAGAAGATCAACGACGGGATTGGCATCGAGCTTTTGGCGATAAATGGCCCGGATGAACCAATTCCTAAAATCCCAAGCAGGAGTAATGGAATATCTCGACCTTGCGGCAAGGTGGTGTGTTCGTGCCGCTGCTGTCTGTCGTTCCCCATAGCCGCAGATTACCGAGTATTAGAGCTTAAAGATGAACCAGAACTGCGCTAGAACGCAGACTCCGACCAACGCGATGATCAGAGCGTACAAAATCCGTGCTCCCCGCTTGGCAACAAAGTCGCCCATCAACTTTTTATCTCGGGCGATTCCGTACATATAACCAAGGAGTGGGAGGAGCAAAATCGCATTGAGCACTTGGGAGGAGATAAGAATCCAAATCAGAGAGACTCCAGGAATCATGATGAGCGCACCAGCAACAAAGGTGATCGATGCAAAAGTGATGTAGAAAAGCGGTGCCTCTTGGAACTTGTCATCCAACGCCGCTGGTGACCCAGTGAGATCTCCCACCGAATACGCCGTTGAGAGCGGCAAAATCGAAGCCGCGAGCAGGGCGGCGCCGATAATTCCGATAGCGAAGATATCTTTAGCAAGCGTTCCGGCTAGCGGCTTGAGCGCGGTAGCAGCCTGGGATGCATCGGTAATGTTTGTGATGTGTTGGGCGTGCAAGGTAGCCGCACAGGTAACGATGACGAAAAATCCAATGACTCCGGTCAGCAGTGATCCGACCCAGACATCGGCTCGGAGCAATTTAAGGTCGGCTCGGGTCAGACGCTTATCAACTGCGTATGACTGAATAAATGCCAGACCCCACGGCGCCAAAGTAGTACCGAGCGTCGCGGTTGCGATATTAATTGTCGTCGCATTGAACGGCATCGAAGGCGTGACCATGCCCTTCACCGCTGCGCCCCAATGTGGATGAGACATGAATCCAGCAATGACATACGAGATAAAGACCGCAGAGAGCAGGAAGAAAATTCGCTCCGCTTTTTTAAATGTTCCACGAAGGACCAGCACCGATATGAAGATCGCGGTGAGCGGTACGGTGATGTAACGAGAGATGCCAAAGAGCTGACCGGCTGCCGCAACTCCGGCAAATTCAGCGGTCATCGTTCCGAGGTTGGCCAAAATGAGAGCTACTGCGCTAAATGAGCCAGCGCGTGCGCCATACTTTTGGCGAACCAAACCAATCAGCCCTTGGCGCGTAACAACGCCAATACGAGCACCGAGATCTTGGAAAATAATCAGCGCGAGGGTAGAGATGACCAACACCCAGAGCAAGCGATAGCCGTACTGTGCGCCAAGTTGTGAGTACGTCGTGATGCCCGCTGGATCATCATCAGAGAGACCAGCGATAACGCCAGGTCCCATGACGGCAAGAAAGGCGGCTAGCTTGATCTTGCGAGAAGTGGGTGCAGTCATGGTCGTACTCCGCCGGTCTGAGTGAAGATGCTGTGATTCTTGCCGGCCAGGGCATCCACTAAGTCATCGGCGAGAATACGTCCGATCGGCTTGTGTTTCTCATCGACGACAACGATCGATGAGCCACGGTTATTCGAGAATTCTTCAACCACCTCTTCGATCGGGGTATCAGCGGTAACGGCGGTAGGAAATGGCTTGGCGATCAATTCAGCAAGACCGGCACTTGGTTTTGCTGCGATCAGCTCAACCGTTTGAATATGATCGAGCAGCTTGCCTCGAGCATCAACAACGACGACACCATCAGAGGACTCACGCTCACGGTTATCAACCAAGAGCTTGAGCGCTGTTGCAACCGTATCGCTCTCTTTTACGACAAGGAGGTGGGTCGTCATAATTCCACCGGCGAGCTCTTCGTCGAATGAGACAAGTTGGCGAAGTGGCTTAGCAACCGAACTCTCCATCGCGCTCAAAATACTCTCGCGGTGTTCATCGGTCAGATCACGAAGTACTTCGGCAGATTCATCTGGCTCCATGCGGGTCAAGAGCTGTGCAGCTTTCTCTGCTGGCAGACCACGCAAGAGACCTTCAAGCTCGTCATCTTCCATCTCTTCCAGCGCATCCGCTGCTAGATCTGGATCGAGCATTTCAATCAACGCACTCTGCTCACGACCGGCGAGATCTTCGATCAAGTCTGCAAGATCGGCTGGCCGTAATTGGCTCAAAGCAGATCGAGTGCTTGCGGTACGAACAACGCCAGAGGTATCGGTGAGTGAGGCAACGGCAGCCCAGTCAATAATGTGATCCGGAGTTGGACGGCGAGAAAGCGAGCCTGGGAAGAGTCTGCGGAGGAAGGAGACAAAGGAGATATCTACACCGATGACGCGAATCTCTTTATCAAAGGGAGCAAGATAGAGATCTGAGGTACGAACTACGCGTAGTCCATCGACATCAACGATCTGATGATCGAGGACATCGGCGTCGAGCAGGGATTCGCCTTCGCGACGTTGAAAGTTTTCGAGATTGAGTTTGGTCGTTGAGAGAATAATTTCGTTCGGAGTAAGTTTTCCGATACGCGCACCATTAATAAAAGATTTATGGTTTGCGACCTTCACAATGAGGCCAGATACAGGTGGGTAGGTCTCTTCGCCGTGACGAACGACGATGTCAACGAGCCGGCCGATCACACGACCTTCTGGATCTTTTACCGGGCGACCGATGAGGCCAGCGACCGAAACCAATGAATCTCGCACACTCTTGCGACCGATCACTCGATCACGGCGGCCAACGAGGCGCTTGGCGACCGTATTGATCTGCGAGACGGGAGTGGCTTTCACATCCCTAGTCTAGATGGATTTATTTCAAACCTAATGAACGCCCAACCAGAGATTGGGCTCTAGGCATCAAGTTCGCCAAAAGTTCATCAAAGGCGCGGGTGGTCGGGGTCTGATCTTCCTGCAAGACCGCTGGAATTCCTTCATCCCCGCCATTGCGTAGGCGCGTATCAAAGGGGACCTTTGCAAGGAGTTTGATGGGCGAGCCAACGAGCTCACTTAACCGGGCTGCGGTCTCTACTCCCCCGCCACCGCCAAAGAGCGAGATCGGCTCGCCACAGTGAGGACAAGGACTCTCAGACATATTCTCGACCACGCCGATGATCCGTTGATTCATCTGGTGGGCGATACGCCCGGCTCGCTCCGCAACTTCGGCCGCTGCGATCTGTGGCGTAGTAACAACAAGGACTTCGCTACTTGGAAGCATCTGCCCCAACGATATTGCGATATCGCCGGTGCCAGGCGGCAGATCAATAAAGAGAAAATCGAGTGCGCCCCAGTAGGCATCACACATTAACTGGTCGAGAACTCGATGAAGTAGCGGTCCTCGATATGCAATGTGGTCGGATCGAGTTGGCTTAAACATCTCCATGGAGACGACCTTGACGCCATACTTTTCAACCGGCATAAAAAAAGTCTTATCAATTGTCGTGGGGCGTTGATCAATAATTCCCATGAGACGTGGGGTCGAGTGGCCGTAGACATCGGCGTCAAGAATTCCTACCTTCAGCCCTGCCTTTGCAGCTGCAACCGCGAGATTCACAGTGATAGAGGATTTGCCTACGCCACCTTTACCGGATGCGATACCAATCACTCGGGTTAAGCTCTGGGCAGATGCAAATGGATTTACTCTTTCTACTCCACCGCGTAGCGATTTCTTGAGAGCGGTAAGTTCATCTTCGGTCATCACAGTGAAGACCACATCTACGCGATCAATGCCGCCGACCGCTAACAGCGCTTGCTGCACATCTGCTTCGATCCGATCGCGCATCGGGCAGCCAACGATCGTTAATTTGATCGTGAGCTCAACTACCCCATCTACCACCTCAAGCCCGGCAATCATCCCGAGCTCAGGAAGTGGACGATGCAGCTCTGGGTCAATAACGCTACCCAGCGCAGCACGAACCGATTCGATTACAGCAACATCACCATTCATAGGGCGAGCGTAGTTAATTTGCAGCGATGAGTGTTACTTGAGTGGTCTTTGTGACGTTACCGCGCTGGTATTTCACGGTTACGGTATCGCCAACGCTGTGAGAGCGAACCGCGACCACAAGATCATCTGAGTTGCCGATGACCTGGCCATCGAACTCCACAATGACATCACCCGGTTGTAGGCCAGCTTTCTGTGCTGGTCCGCCGGATCGAATTGCGCTGGAGTTAGTAGCGATCTCTGCACCCGAGCCAGAGTAATTAGGGTTGAGCGAGAGACCCATGATCGGATATGTGGAGTGGCCGGTCTTGATCAATTGCTCGGCGGTCTTCTTCGCCTGGTTGATCGGGATCGCAAAACCTAGTCCGATAGATCCAGGTTGTGATCCCATCACGCTTGCACCGAGCGAAGCGATCGCTGAATTCACGCCAATCACCGCGCCATTGATATCAACGAGCGGTCCACCCGAGTTACC
>CAIZGZ010000186.1 GCA_903932695.1 uncultured Actinomycetes bacterium
ATGATCAGCAACTCGACTCCTACTCGTGCCGAGGCAACAGACTGTGCCAACGCGGTACTCGATGGCGCAGATGCGTTGATGCTCTCCGGCGAAACTTCGGTCGGTGCCTTCGCGATTGAAGCTGTCACAACAATGGGACGAATTATTGAGCGTACCGAAGAGGCAATGCTTGCTCAGATCGCGCCGCTCGCGCATACCCCACTCACAAAGGGTGGAACTATCACTAAGGCAGCGGTAGAAGTAGGCGGCATCCTTGGCGCTAAGTACCTGGTAGCTTTCACGCAAAGCGGTGATTCAGCTCGCCGTATGTCGCGATTGCGTTCTCCTATTCCTATCCTCGCCCTCACACCAGTCGCAGAGGTATATAACCAATTAGCGCTTTCGTGGGGCGTTGAATCATTGATCACCCCAACCGTGGGAGCAACCGATGAGATGGTGAAGGTCGTCGATGCAATTTTGATTGAGTCACAACGTGTCGCCAAGGGCGAGTCGGTTGTGATTGTTGCGGGCTCACCGCCAGGAATTCCAGGCTCAACCAATGCTCTTCGCGTTCATCGCGTGGGAGATGCGGTTGAGGGCGCGGCTCCTGCATATCGAGCCTAACGCCGCTGCCTGATCGAAGTTAATTCAGAGAACTAGCCAGAAGTAGTTATACTTCCGGCTAGTTCTTTTATTACCCAGCCTCGGTACTCCAACGGTAGAGAGGGCGGACTCAAAATCCGCACAGTGTCGGTTCAAATCCGACTCGAGGCACATGAGCAACGAACCGCAGAACCCAGCAGGCACTACTCCTGTGCGCATTCTCGTTGCAGAAGATGAAGCCATCATTCGCCTCGACCTGGTCGAGATGCTGACTGAAGCCGGCTACGAGGTCATTGCCCAAGCAACAAATGGTGTCGAAGCGATCGAATTAGCGAAGCTCCATAACCCTGACATCGCAATCCTAGATGTCAAGATGCCGGAGATGGATGGCATAACGGCGGCAGAGCAGATCATCGAGATCGCGCCAGTGTTGATGCTTACCGCATTTAGCCAACGCGAACTTGTAGAGCGAGCACGAGATGCTGGTGCAATGGCGTATGTAGTCAAACCCTTTGGAATCTCCGACCTCACACCTGCTATCGAAATAGCCGTTAGTCGACATCGCCAACTTCGCGCGCTGACCAACGAAGTCGCGGATCTCCATGAGCGGCTTGAGACACGCAAGGTGATTGATCGGGCCAAGGGGATTTTGATGAGCACTCTCAAACTCAGTGAGCCGGAGGCCTTTAGCTGGATTCAACGCACCGCAATGGACCGACGAATCTCAATGAAAGATGTCGCCCTCGCTGTGATTTCACCAGATGCTGTCCCGCTTCACTGAAGCATCCCGAACCTGACTTTCGCGTTTTTTACCCCGCGACCTGTTCTCCAGGAGCTCAGCTACGGTAACAATCAGGTAAATCTTCTGTAACGTTCTTGGTGACCCAGCAATACACTGATTTTCCGGCCAATTTGAGCGTGAAATTCAGGGCCACACCGGGGGAGAAGTGCTTTCGTTGAGCGGGCACGGTCGCTCAAAAGGGCGGAAAATATTGAGTTAACCTTCCGTTCACCTGTAAAGTTCCCCCAATCCCTCCCTCGGGATAGCTGCGCAATGACGCGTTTTGCGCAACGAAATATCGAAAGGTAAATATGAACCTCACAACAAAGCGCACCCTTGGTGTTGCTGCTGCTATCGCCCTTGCATTGGGCACAGTAGCTGCTACATCAGCACAGGCTGCACCTAAGTCAGTAACAATCGCATTCGAGTCACCACTCACAGGATCAGAAGCTGGCCTCGGTCAGGATGAGCTCCTCGGTGCAAAGACTGCTCTTTACGAGTACAACCTCACCAACCCAGCAGTAAAGGTCAACTTGCTTACAGCTGATGACCAAGCTGATTCATCTGTCTCTCCAGGAGTTGCTCTTGGTCTTGCACAGAACGCATCAGTTATCGGCGTCGTTGGTTCATGCTGTTCAGGTGCTACAAAGGCAGCATTCCCAGCATTCAAGGCTGGTCGTTTGACTGTTGTTTCACCTTCAGCAACAAACGCAACATTGACTGATCCAAAGTCAGCAGTAAATGGCTTCCCATTCTTCCACCGCGTTGCAGCAACAGATGCCTTCCAAGGCCCAGCTCTTGCTCGTTACGCAGTAAAGGGTGTTACATCACCTAAGGTCTACTTGATCGACGATGCATCAACATACGGTGCAGGTCTCAAGCTCCTTACACAGCCATCACTCAAGTCTGCTGGCGTATCTGTAGTTGGTTCTGACACCGTCATTGCTCCAGCTTCAGATTACTCATCAACAGCTTCAAAGGTCGTTGCTTCAAAGGCTAACGTTGTCGTCTACTTCGGTTACTACAGCGATGCAGGTAAGCTCAAGAAGGCTCTTGACCTTGCTGGTTACAAGGGTACTTTCGCTTCAGGCGATGGAACTGACGACAATGGTTACATCACTTCAGCTGGTAAGGCTGATGCTGAAGGTACATTGATCACATCACAGAGCGTTCCTTTCGAGCTCGCAGCTCCTGCTGCAGTTCAAGCTGACTTCACCAAGGCAACTGGCCTTGCAAGCGCAGCTGGACACGCTTATGTCACACAGGCATACAACGCAACAAACGTATTCCTCTCATGCATCAAGAACGGTGCTACAACACGTTCAGCAATCCAGAACTGTGTAGCAACAGGTTCATTCGTTGACGTCACAGGAGCGAAGTTCAGCTTCACTCGTTATGGCGACATCGCACAAGGTGCTCCAGTTGGTGCATACGTAGTAAAGAACGGCGAGATCATCCCAGTGGGTAACGCGTAAGCCGTTAGTTAGTTATAGAGCTGGTTTGGGTGCGATCCTTCGGGGTCGCACCCAAACTATGCCCCAGTAGTAAAACTGGTAACACAACCGATTACGCATGTATCGAGTTGGATTAATCGTTAGGTTAAGGAAGCTATGAATTTCTCGGTCATCCAGTCCCAGTTCTTCCCGTTGCTCATCAACGGCTTAGCTCTGGGCTTCATCTATGTTTTGGTATCCGTCGGATACACCATGGTGTACGGAGTCTTGCGCTTGATTAATTTCGCCAACTCCGAAATCTTCATGCTCGGCACATTTGCCACATGTATCGTCTCCACCTCGATCTTTAAATTTAATGAGAATTCACAGCCAAGCCATGGCACCAAGCTCTTCCTTGTGCTCCTCTGCTGCCTCTTGGCATCGATGGCCACCTCTGGCATCGTCGCAGTCTTTGTAGAGCTCATTGCGTATCGTCGTTTGCGCACCAAGGGTGCAAACCGATTAGGCTCATTGATCTCGGCAATTGGAACATCGATCGCCCTCTCTGAGGGTGTACGTATCTTGACCCACTCGATTCCGGTTGCAAGCCCTCGCGTGCTTACCAAGTTCTACGTATTCCAGATCCACGGGGTCGGCCTACGTATCGATCAGTTGATCACCATCGTCGCCGGCTTTATCTTCTTCGTCGCGGTTGATCGCTTCGTCAATAAGACCCGCCTCGGTAAAGCAATCCGTGCAGTATCGATGTCCGAGGAGAACTCACGTTTGATGGGTATCAACCTCAACCGAGTTATCTCATTGACCTTCTTGATCGGCGGACTCGTTACTGGCGCAGCTGCCTTTATGTATATGACCGTCTATGAGCAGACCGTCTTTAACGTAGGTTTCAACATCGGTATCGCTGCGTTCACCGCGGCGGTTCTCGGTGGAATCGGAAACTTGCGCGGCGCCTTCTATGGTGGCTTAGCGCTGGGTCTAGCAGAGGAGTACTTCTCTGCGCTACTCGGTTCACAATGGAAAGAAATTACTGTCTTCGTAGTGTTGGTACTTGTACTGCTCGTGAAGCCAAATGGACTGTTCGGTGAAGCCGTTCAGCAGACACGGGTATAGGGGAGAGCGATGATTAATCTTCGAGATAAAGGCGCAGAAATCTGGGAGGGCTGGAATCGCCCAACCCGAGTTCTCTTCGCACTAGTAGCAATCTTTGCGGCGCTCTGTCTGCCATACGCTGGCAACTTCACGCTCACAAACTTCCTCAATACACCGATTAGCTCATACGAAGCTGTGCTGGTCTATCCAGTCGGCATGTACATCTTGATGGCCCTTGGTCTCAACATCGTGGTAGGTAAGAGCGGTCTGCTCGATCTGGGTTATGTCGCCTTCTTCGCGATCGGTGCGTACACCGCAGCGATCCTTGGTACCCATACCCATCTCAATACCTGGGAGATCTTGCCGCTCGGTATGGGCGCAGCGATGCTCGCTGGCGTTCTTCTCGGTCTTCCAACCCTGCGTCTTCGCGGTGACTATCTCGCGATCGTGACACTTGGTTTTGGTGAGATCGTGCGCATCTTCGCGATTAATACACCTTCTATCGGTGGTCCTAACGGAATTGCTGGCGTACCTCAGCCACCTACGATCTTCGGTCAGACCTTTGATATCACCCACCCAGATCACTTCTTCTGGTTGGTAGTCATCATGATTCTTGGTGTTATTTGGATGGTTCGCCGTCTCTCTGTTCGCCGCCCAGGCCGCGCTTGGGAAGCGATTCGTCAAGATGAAGATGTCGCGTTGTTAATGGGTGTCCCGATTCTTCGTTACAAGATCTGGTCATTTAGCATCGGAGCCGCCGTTGGTGGCGCAGCTGGTGTGATCTTTGCTTCGCAACAGATGTTCGTTGCTCCTCAGAGCTTTAACTACAACGTCTCGGTCTTGATCCTCTCGTGCGTCGTCTTTGGTGGAATGGGAAATATCTGGGGTGTCATCCTCGGGGCTTCGATCCTCTCGTACCTACCAGAGCGCATCCGATTTATCTCTAATGCACGTGAGTTTGTCTTTGGTCTCGCGCTCATCATCACGATGAACGTTCGTCCTGATGGACTCTTGCCACGTAAGAAGCGCGAGCATCTCTCTGATGAAGAGCGTGCCGCACTCAAGGCAACTCGTGCCGCAATGAAAGAAGCTAAGCGTGCCGAGAAGGCCGGAAACAAGGAGGCGAGCAAGTGAGTACAGAACGTATTCTCGATCTCCAAGATGTGACGATGCGCTTTGGTGGCGTATCAGCACTCAACAAGGTCAACTTCCATGTAAACCGTGGTGAGATCGCGGCTTTGATCGGGCCTAACGGCGC
>CAIZGZ010000187.1 GCA_903932695.1 uncultured Actinomycetes bacterium
CTTCCAGGCGATGAGGATCTCGACACTCTCGACCTTTCAGAACTGGTCGAACTCGGTCTAGGTCGCGCACGTGTACTTTCTATCGAAGGCCGTGATGCTGCGGCTAAGCGTTGGTACGACGGAGATCGTGGACCTAATACGCCGATCGCCCAATACGCACCTAAATCTTGTTTTGATTGTGGCTTTTTCATCCCGATCGCCGGATCACTCCGGTCAGCATTTGGAGTCTGCGCCAACGCGCTCGCTCCTGATGATGCACGCGTAGTTTCAGTTGATCATGGCTGCGGAGCACACTCCGAAGCCATGATCGTTACAGAATAAAGAGAGAACGGAGTTCACAATGCCTCTAGGTCACGTTAAGTGGTTCAGCCTTGAAAAGGGTTTTGGTTTTATCGCCTCAGATGAGGGCGAAGATGTCTATCTCGCTGCCGCAAACTTGCCTGCTGGTGTCACGACCGTGAAGCCAGGAACCAAGTTGGAATTCGGTGTGGCAGAAGGTCGTCGTGGTCCACAAGCTCTCTCAGTTCGCATCATCGATCAACCTGCATCAGTCGTTGCCAACACACGCATCAAGGCTGATGATCTTGCAACGATTATCGAAGACACCATCAAGATGCTCGATAAAGTCGGAAATGGGTTGCGCCACAATCGCTATCCAACTGGCCCAGAAGCAGAGCGTCTAGCCAAAGTGCTTCGCGGTATTGCGGGTCAGATCGAAGGTTAGTTCTTACTTCGGCGTTTGAGGTCTAATAGGCCGATGGCGCCGAACGCCATTCCAACAAGGCAGATCCAGATCGAAGAAGATGGCGCCTTGCGAACAAGCTCGATAACGAGCGCAATTGCCCATGCTCCGGTACCAAAGAGAACGGCTTCTCGAGTGCGCTTCATATGCTGAGCATACTTCGAATTTCACGAACCCCCAGATTCATTAGAATATGAGCGTGGCACAGAGCGAAGGTCCTTGGCGATCTTTTCGCCATCGCAATTTCTCACTCTTCTTCTTTGCAAATCTCATCTCCAACACTGGCACTTGGGCTCAGCGAGTAGCTCAAGATTGGTTGGTCGTTACCGACCTGCATAAGGGCGGTTCTGCCTTAGGTGTAGTGACCGGACTGCAATTTCTCCCCAACTTATTATTTAGTTTGCACGCCGGTGCGCTGGCCGATCGGCTCGATAAGCGCAAACTCTTGATCCTTACCAATGTCGGCGGCGGCGCATCCGCTGCTGTTCTTGGTTGGCTCACAATTATCCATCGCATCAATTTCTTGGAAGTCTGTATTTTGGCCTTTGCGCTTGGCGCATTTGGTGCGTTGGATGCACCGGTACGTCAATCGTTCACATCAGAGCTAGTGGGAAAGAACGATATTGCAAACGCGGTAAGTCTCAATTCTGCCAACTTCAACTTAGGTCGATTAATTGGCCCAGCAATCTCTGGATTGATGATTGCTGCATTCCATACCGGTCCCTCATTTATCTTGAACGCCGCATCCTTCGTCTTTGTTGTGATCGCGCTACTTCTCATGAGACCTTCCGAACTGCATCGCAATTTAGAAGATAAAAAGGTTCGAAAGATTAGCGAGGGAATTACCTACATTCGAGGCCGCAGCGACCTCGTTGCAATTATCGCAACGGTCTTCTTTGCAGCTACCTTTGGTCTGAATTTTCAGATCTTTAACGCGCTGGTCTCCACCAAGATTTTCCACCGAAACGCTGGCGCATTTGGGCTATTGGGTTCGGTCCTGGCGATTGGCTCATTGCTCGCCGCCATCGCATCAACCCGGCTAGACCAACGTCGCACCCCAAAATTTATTATCGGCTCATCGGTAATCTTTGGCTTCTTGCTTGTGATCACCTCGACGATGCCGACCTATCTAACCTACGCCCTCTCGCTCCCATTTGCCGGATTTCTCGCTTTAACAACGATGATCTCGGCCAATACCTATGTGCAGACAACAACTCCGCCAGAACTACGCGGGCGAGTAATGGGCTTCTACATCTTCATCTTCTTAGGAACCTCGCCAGCTGGATCGCCCTTTATTGGTTGGCTCTCTGATGCAATCGGAATCAGGCAGACCACAGCGGTCTGTGGCTTGATCACGAGTTTTGGCGCACTCGCTACATACGCGATCATGCGAGAGCGAATAGCTGCGCAAAAACGCGCGGTCTAACTTACTTGTGAATATTGCCCAAGAGGATCAGCGCGACGATTCCCACTAAGGCGGCAATCGTCACAATTCGGCGAACTTTATAGCTCATCGTAAATTCCGAAACGACTACTTGCTCAGTGCTGCAACGACAAAGTCAATGGAAGCAGTGAGCGCTTGAACATCGGATGGGTCGATCGCCGGGAACATACCGATGCGCAATTGGTTCTTGCCGAGTTTGCGATATGGCTCGGTATCAACGATGCCATTTGCACGTAACACCTTGGCGATTGCTAGTGCATCGATGGACTCATCAAAGTTAATAGTTCCCACTACGCGTGAGCGCATCGCAGGGTCGGTTACAAACGGTGTTGTGTACGAAGTCTTTTCTGCCCAGCTATAGAGATGTTCTGCGCTGGTAGCGCTGCGAGTGGTTGCGAATGGCAGCCCACCGTTGCTATTCATCCATTTGATCTGTTCGTTGAACAAGATCAGAGTGGTCAGCGCCGGGGTGTTGTAGGTCTGATCAAGTCGAGAATTTTCAATGGCGATCGAGAGATCAAAGAATGCTGGAATCCAACGACCGCTTGCTTTGATTTTTTCGACACGCGCGATTGCCGCTGGACTCATGATTGCGATCCAGAGACCACCGTCGGATGCAAAGGATTTCTGTGGCGCAAAGTAATAGACATCGCTCTCGGTGATATCGACGTGCAATCCGCCAGCAGCACTAGTTGCATCGACAAGTACGAGTGCGCCATCGCTTCCAGCTGGACGCGAGACGGGAGCGGCAACTCCAGTACTCGTCTCATTGTGGGTGAGGGCGTAAGCGTCGACACCGGCTTCAACTTTAGCTACCGGGTGGAAGCCAGGCTCTGACTTATTGATGGTTGGTTCTGCTAAGAAAGGAGCTTCGCTCACAGCGCTAGCAAATTTCGAGGAGAACTCACCAAAGACGAGGTGTTGTGATTTTGCTTCGATGAGATTGAAGGTAGCGATATCCCAGAACGCTGTGGATCCACCATTTCCAAGAACTACTTCATAACCTTCAGGAAGTGAGAAGAGTTCTCGAAGTCCAGTGCGAATCTCTTTCACGACGTTCTTGACTGGCGCTTGGCGATGAGAGGTACCAAGAATTGATGTACCACTTGCGGTGAGCGCTGCGAGTGCTTCCGGGCGAATCTTTGATGGGCCACAGCCAAACCGACCGTCGCGTGGTTTAAGGCTTTCAGGAATGATGATTTCGCTCATGAGAGAAGATTACGGGTAGAGGCGACCGATCTCCCAACCTGAGGGCGATTGTTCGTCACGGCTGAAGATGATTCGATCATGCAGGCGTGAGTAGCGGCCTTGCCAGAATTCAATGCTGCGCGGCGTCACGGCAAAGCCGCCCCAGTGGGGCGGAGTCGGAACCGAACTCCCTTCGGGATAACGCTCTGCAAACTCTTGATAGCGAGCCTCGAGCACCTCACGGGAGGCGAGCTCGTCGGATTGAGAGCTGGCCCAAGCTCCGATCTGGCTACCCCAAGGGCGCGAAGCAAAGTATTGATCGGTCACCTCTTGCGCCACCTTGACCGCGCTACCTTTCACAATCACCTGCCGCTCCATGGCATACCAAGGGAAGAGCAAGGCGACGTGAGGATTAAATCGGATCTGGCGACCCTTGGCCGATTGATAATTTGTGTAGAAGGTGAAGCACTCGCCATCAACATCTTTTAAGAGCACGGTTCGGGATGCGGGCGCGATATCCCCGTTCTGGTTGGCTTCGATGGTGGAAAGCACCATGGCGTTGGCTTCAACGATGACTGGATTGAGGGCTGCCTCTGCCAGCCAGCGCGAGAACTGTTCTAGCGGGTTGGTGTGGAGCGCGCTTTCGTGGAGACCAGCCTCGCCATAGGAACGGCGCATCTGGCGGATCGCATCACGGTCTAGCGGGTTAGGCAGTTCTGAACTCATAGGTGTATCTAACGTCACTTTCCGTTCTCCCGCTATTCGCCGCCAGGGGGTGGCATGCCAGGGGGCAGAAGATGGAGAA
>CAIZGZ010000188.1 GCA_903932695.1 uncultured Actinomycetes bacterium
GGAATATATTCGCGGCCATAGAGCGCAGCTGCTTGTTCGCGCGCCGATGTGATCGCTGATTGCGAGAGCGTGACCGAATCGGTACGCATGTAGGTGATGTAACCATTTTCATATAACCGTTGTGCAACACGCATGGTGATCTGCGCGCCCCACCCGAGTCTTGAACCCGCATCTTGTTGCATGGTGGACGTTGTAAATGGTGCCTTAGGTCGTTCGGTGCGTGGTGACTCTTCGGTGCTTTTGACGACGAGAGATGTGCCATGCAAATTCTGGGTGAGTTCCTTCGCGCTAGCTTCGTTAAGCAATAAAATATTTGCAGCGGACTTCTCTTTGAGCGCACCGCTATCATCAAAATCATTGGTTGCAGCAACGCGCTTGCCATCAAGTGATAGTAGGCGCGCTTTAAAGCCAGCAGCACAATCTGCGGTGAGGTCCCACCAAGATGATGAGATAAATGCCATTCGCTCGCGTTCGCGCTCGACAATCAGACGTGTTGCCACCGATTGGACACGTCCGGCGGAGATACGTGGCATGACCTTCTTCCAGAGAACTGGCGAGAGACGATAGCCATAGAGGCGATCTAAAACGCGACGCGTCTCTTGCGCGTCGACCAAGTGATAATCAAGATCGCGCGTATGTTCGGCAGCTTTCTTGATGGCATCCTCGGTGATCTCATGAAAGACCATCCGCTTAATAGGAATCTTGGGACGAAGTACTTCAATCAAATGCCAGGCAATGGCTTCACCCTCACGGTCCTCATCGGTTGCCAGAATTAACTCATCGGCATCCTTCATGAGCGCTTTGAGTTCGGCGACCTTCTTCTTCTTATCTGGGTTAATGACATAGAGCGGGGCGAAATCCTCTTCGATATTGACGCCCTCTTTGGCCCACGCGACCTTCTTATATTCAGCCGGGATATCGGCGGCGCGCTGCGGGAGATCTCGAATATGGCCGACCGAAGCCTCGACAACGTAATCCGACCCGAGAAATGCGCCGATTTTGCGCGCTTTTGCGGGGGATTCGACGATCACCAACTTACTTCCCATGCCACAAATCTACCTTTATGGGCGCCAACAGGGTAAATGGTCGCGTAATCTCTGGGCATGAGCTTTATCAGTGTGACTACAGCCCTTAACTCCAACTACGCCCTTGCGATTATCTTCGCAATCTTGGCGCTTGAGACCGGGTTGCCACTCATCATCGGCCTACCTGGCGACACCCTCTTGATCAGCGCGGGACTCTTTGCATCGGGCATCGGTGTGAAGGCTGGCCACCACCACCTCAACATCACCATCGTGGCGCTCGGCGCGCCGATCGCGGCGATCATCGGTTCGCAATTTGGCCATTGGCTTGGTTGGAAATACGGCATTCGCATCTTTAGCCGTGAAGGCTCCAAGTTCTTCGATCCAAGCAAGATCCGCTCAGCCGAAAAATACATCACTAAATATGGTCAAGGTCGCGCAATCGTGCTCGGTCGATTTATCCCAGTTGTTCGCGGCTTGATTAATCCACTCTCTGGAATTATTCGCGTGCCATTTAAGAAGTTCGCCTTCTGGAATGTTGTCGGCGCAATATTTTGGACCCAAGTTTTGATCTGGGGCGCTTATGCTGCCGGAAATACCTTTGCAAATACCATCTCGAAATACCTCACCGACATCATTATTGTGATCGCCGGTATCACCGTTCTGCCCATTATTTTCGAGGTCTTTAAAGAGTGGCGAACCCGCAAACACCTCTCATAATTTTATGAAGTAGGTGGCTTAGAGCCCGAGGTCTGCTAGCTGGTAAGCGGCACGGTATTCAAGACCGGCTTGTGAGACCGCATCGGCGGCGCCACGCTCCACGATCACAGCTACACCGACGACAATTGCGCCAGCCTCTTTAAGAGCTTCGACTGCAGTGAGTACTGAACCACCAGTTGTTGATGTGTCTTCGACTGCAAGTACTCGCTTGCCAGCTACATCTGGACCTTCAATACGACGCTGTAAGCCATGGGCTTTCTCTGCCTTGCGAACAACAAATGAGTTAAGGGTGCGACCTTGTGATGCGGCAACATGCATCATTGCTGTGGCAACTGGGTCAGCACCAAGTGTGAGGCCGCCAACTGCTTCGTAGTCCCAGTCTTTTGTGAGATCGAGCATTACTTGGCCGACAAGTGGCGCAGCCACGCTATCAAGAGTGATGCGGCGTAGATCAACGTAGTAATCCGCCTCTTTGCCTGAAGACAAGATGACCTTGCCGTGGACAACTGCCTTGTTAAGAATCTGCTCTTTTAATTGGTCGCGTGCGCTCATATCCGAACCTTATCGAATAGCGAACTACTCTTTCTCGTAAATCACGATCTGTTGCTTTTCGCGGCGCACCAAACTCTTGGGTGGGTTGGCCTCAAGCAGAGCATCAACCTCAGTCCGCAGCTTGGCCATCTCGATCGCCATATTTGCTACCGCCGACTCCAACTCCATGATGCGCTTAATTCCAGCGAGGTTGATGCCATCGCCAACGAGTCGTTGGATATTGCGAAGCGAAGCGATGTCGCGCAGCGAATAACGACGA
>CAIZGZ010000189.1 GCA_903932695.1 uncultured Actinomycetes bacterium
GCGGTTGGTGGTCCATCCACCTATCTCCTTGGTGGCGCGTTTAACTGCGGTAAAGCCCAACCCGGCCAAATTGCGGCGGTTAGCCATGGCTGCCCTGCAGCTATTTTCGATCAGGTCAATGTTTTGAACACCACAAAGGAGGCTGGAAAATGATGGCTCCTCAGGAAATCATTGAACGAATCACCGAAGCTGCTGATTACAACGACTGCATCGTCATCGTTGAGCAATCAACCCAATCCAATCTTCGCTGGGCTAGCAATACCCTCACGACCAATGGCGTGATTGAAGAGCAGAGCGTTACCGTAATTGCCTTCGTGGAGGTCGACGGTGGTATTGCCACCGCAGCAATCACTCGCTCTGATATCTCGGCCGACGAGGTGGCAGCGATTGCTCGTGAAGCTGGTGAGTTGGCTCGTGCTGCGGGACCGGCTGATGACGCTTCCCCACTTCTACGCGATCTGGTGATTGGTGATTGGCGAAGCTCCCACAGCCCAACCGGCCCACAAGTCTTTACCTCCTTTGCCCCAGAACTCGGCCAAAAGTTAAAAGCGGCACAGAGCGATGGCATCGAACTCTTTGGATATGCCGAACATAACCACACCTCAACCTGGGTTGGCTCAAAAGGTGGCCTGAGGTTACGTCACGACCAACCTGCTGGCCGCGTGGAGATGACCGCAAAATCACATGCCCGTAGCAGATCCACATGGGAGGGACGCTCCACTCGAGACTTTAGCGATATCAATCTTGATGGAATCGATGCCTCGATCCGCACCCGCTTAGAGTGGCAATCACGTCAGCTCGAAGTTCCGGCCGGAAGATACCGAACGATCGCACCATCTGGCGCAGTTGCCGATCTGATGGCGATGATGCTCTGGGGTAGCGAAGGTCGAAGCGCGTTCGAGGGACGATCCGCCTTTGCGCAGCCAGGTAAAGCTGGGCAGACAAAGATTGGCCAATCCTTCTCACGCTCTCCATTTAATCTCTATAGCGACCCACGCTTTGCAGGTTTGGAGTCGTCGCCGTTTACTGTGGCAACTAGCAGCAGTCCTTACTCCTCCGTCTTTGACAACGGCGTGAGTACAGAACGCGCTCATTGGTTTGAAGGTGGCGTACTCAAAAATCTCATCACCACTCGTAGCAGTGCCAAGCAGACCAACCTTCCGTATCAGGCCTTTGGCGATAACATCATTATGGAAGTTCCTGGAGCCAGTGGAGATCTCAACTCTCTTATCTCGCAGGTTGATGATGGTTTGCTTCTGACCACGCTCTGGTACATCCGCGAGGTTGATCCGATCACAATGCTCCATACCGGACTTACCCGCGATGGCGTATATCAAGTCAAGAATGGCGAAGTAGTCGGTGCGGTCAATAACTTCCGCTGGAACGAATCTCCGGTGGATCTACTCTCTCGGATTCATGCTGCTAGCCAGAGCGAAATTACTGCTCCGCGCGAATTAGAGGATGTGGCACGAATCAAGACGCCAGCGTTAATCTTCGATGAGTTCAATATGTCTACCGTCAGTAAGGGCAGTTAACTACTTCTTGCTCTGACTTCTTGCAGCTTCAATCTTTGCCGTGGTGAGGTGTGGCATGGCAAAGATCGCCATCAAGACTCCCAGCCCGGCAGCGACAAACATCGGAATTCGAAGCGCCATCGAGCGCGATACGAAGTGTGCGCACGTTGCCACTAAAGCTCCACCTAACAACGCTCCCAGCGGTTGAGTGCCAAGTCCAAAGAAGCGATAGGCGCTATTTACTCGGCCCAATAATTGATCCGGGATAATCTCCTGACGCAGCGTGACGGTCACTACGTTCCAGCAGATCGCGGCATACATCTCAGCTGCGCTAATCAGCCAGGCAAACTGCCAATGTGTTGAGAGACCCATTAATAGCGAGGTTGTTGGATTCATGACGAGTGCGATGGCCAGAATGGGGCCCCGACCAAAGCGCTTGATCATCTTTGGTCCAAGAATTCCACCGAGCGTTCCACCTGCGGCAGCGCCCGTCATCAAGACACCATAGGTAAATACCGTTGTATGAAGATCTTCCTGGGCAAAGAGGATGAAGACCGAGAAGAAGATTGCGCTGATGAAATTAAAGATTCCCAAGATAATCGCTAAGTTGCGTAGGAAGAGGTTGTGCCAGAGCCACCCTAAACCCTCTTTAATCTCGCGTCGAAAATCCGGGATTGACTCAGATATTTGTTGGGGGCGAATGACACTTGATGCGATGAGCGCGATCAATCCAGCCGAACCAAAGAAACTAGCAGCGTCAAAGAGCAACGGCGCAAAGATCGATACCCCAAGAAGGAGGGATGCGAGCGGTGGGCCAATAAATTGATCCGCCACCGACTCAGCGCTCCACATTCGACCATTAGCTTTCTCCAGCAGCGGTCCTTCGACAATCATCGGCACAAAGGTCTGGGATGCGCCATTACCTAGGACCACACCGCATGAGAGCAAGAACGATGCGACGAGCAACAACAGATAGAGAGCCGTATTGGTCTGAATATGCACTCCCGCAATATGCGTGCGAACTAAGTGAATGTGGGATTGTTCAAAGAGGAGGGTGAAGGCAACGATCGCCGTAATTACTCCGCGAAAGATATCGGTAAAGACGATGACAGATCGGCGTGGAAAGCGATCGATAAATACGCCAGCCGGCAAACTAAAGAGCAACCACGGCAACGATGACATCAGACCGATAATCGAGAGCAAGATTGGCGAACGAGTAAGCGAAGAGGCTACCCACGGATAAGCGACTGCAGAGACACCATTGCCCAGATTTGAAACGACGCTTGCAGTAAAGACCTTGTGATAGGCGCTCGGTAGCTTCTCTTTATTCATCGCGGTGAGTTCAATTACTGAGCCAGATGAGCAAGTAACTCATCGCTCGTAACAACCCAAGCCTGGGCTGGCATGACTTTTTCAGTCAAAACGCGATGTACCTCGGGATCGGCATCGAGGCAGAGATCTTTGATGACGAAGATGCGCAGATCTTTATCGGCTGCGTCACGTACGGTAGAGAGCACTACGCCTCTGGTGGCGATGCCGCTGATGATGATCGTCTTAATTCCACGTATACGCAGTTGCTCGTACAAATCTGTTGTAGAAAATCCACCGAAGCGAACCTTGCGAACGACAATCTCCCCCGGTTCTGGGGTGAGCTCGGCGACGATCTGGCTTTCAGGCGCATCGACCGGGAAGCGCTTCGCTGCAGCTAGCGCGCTAAAGGCTTTGTTCTCCGCTGGAACAGCGGTGTAGTCGGCTTCGGTAAAAGCAACTCGAATAAATCCTACGGTGAGTGAGAGTTCGCGCGCCTTCGCCAAAACAACCGCTACCTTGCTGACTACCGGGGCGCTCTCTGGATAGTTAGCGAGCACGCCAAC
>CAIZGZ010000190.1 GCA_903932695.1 uncultured Actinomycetes bacterium
GCGCCACAATGGCAACGGAGTTCCCCAGTAACGATTACGAGAGACCGCCCAGTCAATGTTGTTCTCGAGCCAATCGCCGAACCGCCCAGTCTTGATCGTCTCAGGGTGCCAATCGGTCTTCGCATTCTGAGCAATCAACGCATCTTTAATTGCGGTGGTGCGGATGTACCACGATGGTTGCGCGTAATACATCAATGGAGTATGACAACGCCAGCAATGGGGGTAGGAGTGCTCAAATTGAAGCTGCTTGAAGAGCAGACCCTTTGATTTGATCTCCTTGATCAAGACCTTGTCGGCATCCTTAAAGAATGTGCCACCAACAAGTGCGATCTCCGCATTGAAGGTGCCATCCGGTGCCATGGGATTAACCACAGGAAGGTTGTAGCGACGGCAGACTTGAAGGTCATCGGCACCAAAGGCAGGGGATTGGTGGACCAATCCAGTTCCATCTTCGATGGTGACGTAATCGGCCAGAACGATGAAGTGCGAATCCGGGATCTCGATCAGATCGAGCGGACGTTGGTAGGTTGAGTGCTCGAGCTCTCGACCGGTAAAGGTAGCAATCACGGTGCGCTCTTCACCAAGGATGTGTGCGAGATTGGTAGCGATGACCAAGCGCTCGCTCTTCTCATCGTGGCTAATCTCAACAACTTGATATTCAACATCGGGATTCACTGCGACTGCGGTGTTTGAAACCAAGGTCCACGGTGTTGTCGTCCAGACCAAAAAGGATGCGCCGAGATCTGCGATCGGACCTGAGGTGGCCGGGAATCGGACGTAGACGGATGGATCAGTGACCGTCTCATATCCCTGTGCGAGTTCGTGGTCAGAGAGTCCGGTACCGCATCGAGGGCAATACGGAGCTACTCGATGATCTTGAACAAGCAGGCCCTTATTCCAGATCTGCTGGAGTGACCACCAGACGCTCTCGACATATTGCGGGGACATGGTCCAATACGCTTCATCAAAATCTACCCAGAAACCCATGCGACGAGTCATCGAAGTGAATTCATCCACGTGGCGCTGAACCGAGGCGCGACACTTTTCATTAAAGGCGGCGATGCCAAATTTCTCGATATCGCCCTTGCCGGAGAAACCTAACTCTTTCTCAACAGCGATCTCGACCGGTAGGCCGTGGCAATCCCAACCCGCTTTACGAGTGACGAGCTTGCCCTTCATGGTCTGATAACGAGGGAAGAGATCTTTAAAGACGCGGGCCTCAATGTGGTGAGTGCCGGGGGAGCCATTGGCAGTAGGTGGGCCCTCAAAGAAGGTCCAGCGAGGCGCGCCGTCGCGCGCAGCGAGAGATTTAGCGAAGATCTCACCCGAATCCCAGAAAGTGAGGATCTCGTGCTCAATGGCGGGTAGATCGATGGCGGGGGCGAGATTCTTAAAGCTCGAAGCCCCACGTGTCGTCGCCTTCGAATCCTGTGCCACGCTTAGGCCCCCCAACGATGCTCATATGTACCAATTAAGGTCGTGAGTCTAGCGCGGCGAAGTTGGTAAATCGGGCTCCTTGCGCCTAGCCTTCGTGGTCTATCGAGCTTTAAATGGCAGAGGGAGAGCACGGGGAGCGATTGTCATGGCATCTACTTCACAGAGCGCTAAAAAGACCGCAACTTCAGCCATTAAGAAAGCGGTAAAGAAGGTCGTGGGTAAATCTGCCCCCGCCAAGAAAGCGGCTCCAGCCAAAAAGGCCGTTGCTCCAGCAAAGAAGAAAGTTGCCGCATCCGTGCCTACCAAAGCTCTCGCTTCAAAGAAGGCCGCTCCCGCCAAGAAGGCGATTGCGCCGGCTAAGAAAGCTCCCGCTCCAGCCAAGAAAGCAGTTCCTGCAAAGAAGGCAGCTGTGCCAGCCAAAGCTCCAGCAGTGCGCTCGCCAAATATTGTGAAGCCAACCCTTGCAAAGCGTTCTCCAGCCAAGCCGGTTGCCGCGAAACTACAGAGCACCACTACTGGCGACTCAACGACAATTACCGTAACTCCTCGCGAGGTGAACGCTGGCCCAGAGGTGGTCATCGAAGAACGTCGCTTAGTAATGCCGCCACCTCCACGTCCAGTCAAGAGCGCTAAGAAAGTTGCAGGTCTCAAGCCAATTAAGGCAGCCCCTGCACCGCATGTGGCGACTGCTTCTGAAGAGTCATGGACTGCTGCTGAACTAAAGGCGATGCGCTCACAACTTGGAAAAGAGTTAGTTCGACTCAAAGCTGAGCTCAGTGATGTTGAAGGCGAGATGGATGAACTGATCTCTTCTGCCGGCGTCGGTGCAGGCGATGATCAAGCGGATGCTGGTGCAAAGACCTTTGAACGCGAACACGAGATGTCCTTGGTGTACAACGCCCGTGATATGGTCGTTCAAACTGAACGCGCGATTGAACGGATTGACACAAAGACTTATGGTCGTTGCGAAGAGTGCGGAAACTCAATCGGTAAAGCTCGACTGCAAGTATTTCCACGTGCGACGCTCTGCATGGTCTGTAAGCAAAAAGAGGAACGACGCTGAGTAAATCAGCACCTCATCTTCTTGCGGTAAAGACGCTCGCCTCAGTATGTGGCGCAGTATTTGCACTCGACTACATCACCAAGTCGTTAGCCATTCGATTGATTACGCCTGGATCTCATTCTGTCATTGGGCAGCTCCTTGAAATCCAATTGATTCATAATTCTGGCGCCTCTTTCAGCCTCTTCTCTGGATTAGGGCCCGTTATCGGCTCACTCTCCATCGCAGCGGTCATTGCAATTGTGCGCTTCGCTCAATCCATTACATCCTGGAAGTGGGGGATTGCGCTGGGTGCGATGCTCGGTGGGATCTTAGGCAACCTCAGTGATCGCCTCTTTCGCCCGCCTTACTGGCTCCGTGGCGGCGTGGTCGATTGGATCAAACTGCCGCACTATCCGGTTTTTAACCTGGCGGATTCCTCTATTGTTCTCTCAGCAGTCGCAATCGCTCTGTTGTTAGTGAAAAATGTGAAACCGAGGTCCAACGATGAGCGCTGATATTCCTGCACCAGAGAGTGCGAGCCGCGATCTCCGCGTTCTCTCCATTCCAGAAGGTTTGGATCAAGAGCGAATAGATGCGGCAATCGCCAGACTCCTTGGTCTCTCGCGCTCTACCGTCGTTGATCTCATTGCCGCCGGTGAAGTAACGCGTAACGGAAAAGTGATTGCGAAATCCGAGAAGGTAGCCACCGCTGATCTCATTGAAATTTTGATGCCTGCCGCAAAAGGACCGGCTACTTTGGTCGCAACACCCGTTGATGGACTCGATGTGGTCTACAACGATGACCACATCATCGTTATTAATAAGCCAGTAGGCGTCGCTGCTCACCCCAGCCCAGGTTGGCAGGGAGCAACGGTGATCGGTGCGATCATCGCCGCGGGTTACAACGTCTCGACCAGTGGCGCAGCTGAACGTCAAGGAATTGTGCATCGCCTCGATGTCGGAACTTCTGGACTGATGGTTGTGGCAAAAGATGAGAAGTCGTATAGCAACCTCAAAGATCAATTCCGCGAACGCACTGTGCACAAGGTCTATCACGCGATGGTCCAAGGACATATGGATCCATCGTCGGGAACAATTGATGCACCGATTGATCGACATCCTCGCGAAGATTATCGATTCGCGGTCGTCGCCGATGGCAAGCCCAGCATCACGCATTACACCGCGCTAGAACTCTTTCCAGCTGTCTCGCTTCTTGAGATTGAGCTTGAGACCGGTCGTACGCACCAGATTCGCGTCCACTTCTCTGCACTTCATCACCCGCTCGTAGGCGATCTCACCTATGGCGCCGACCACACCATCGCGGACCGATTAGAGATCCATCGTCCGTGGCTTCACGCTCGCGAACTCAAATTTACCCACCCAATCACGGGTGAGGCGCTGGAATTCTTCTCGGAATACCCGGCTGATCTGACACGAAGCCTGGCAATCCTCGAAAAGCAAGCCCAGAATTAATCTCGGTAGTAACCTCACCAATCGTGTCTGACAATTCCTTCGTCCATCTTCACGTACACACCGAGTATTCGATGCTCGACGGTGCTGCCCGCGTGGAGGAGTTGGTCCGTGAAGTCGCCAACCAAGGCATGCCAGCTATCGCTATTACCGATCATGGCAATGTTTTTGGTGCCTATGAATTTCACAAGCAGGCGAAGAAAGCTGGCGTAAAGCCGATTATTGGAATTGAAGCTTACGTCGCTCCTGAATCTCGCTTTAAGAAAGAGCGAGTGAAGTGGGCAGATGGAGGTGAGGACGATGTCTCCGGCGGCGGCGCATATACCCATATGACGCTACTCGCGGAAGACAACACTGGCTTATCCAATCTCTTTAAGCTCTCTTCGCTTGCGTCTCTCGAGGGTTTTTATTACAAGCCGCGCATGGATCGTGAGCTCCTCGCTCAATATTCCACCGGCCTGATCGCGACCACCGGTTGTCCTGGTGGCGAGATTCAAACCAAGATTCGTATGGGTGCCTATAAAGATGCCCTGAAGGCAGCGAGCGAGCTACGTGACATCTTTGGCCCAGAGAACTTCTTCCTTGAAGTCATGGATCACGGCATCGATATCGAAACTCGCGTAAAAGAGGATCTGCTCAAATTAGGTAAGGCGCTCAAGCTTCCGTTCTTGGCAACAAACGATCTGCACTATACGAAGCACGAAGATGCTGGTGCACATGAGGCGCTGCTCTGCGTTCAATCCGGTTCGACAATTGCCGATCCAAAACGCTTTAAATTTGAAAATAGCGAGTTCTACCTCAAGAGCGCCGATCAGATGCGCGAACTCTTTGCCGATCTACCAGGTGCATGCGATAACACTCTCTGGATCGCTGAACGTTGCAACATCACCATGCGCGAGGGTGAGAACCTCATGCCGCAATTTGAAGTCCCTAAGGGGCAGACCGAGGCATCGTGGTTGACCGAACTTGCCAATCAAGGGCTGGCAGATCGTTTGGGCGGAGTAATTCCGCCGGAGTATCAAGAGCGCTTAGATTACGAGCTCAGCGTCATGATCAAGATGGGTTTTCCCGGGTACTTCTTGGTGGTCTCCGATCTCTGTTCTCATGCCCGCGAAGTAGGAATTCGCGTTGGTCCTGGTCGTGGCTCTGCGGCGGGATCGTTGGTCTCATACGTTTTAGGAATTACTCAACTCGATCCCATCAAGCACGGCTTACTCTTCGAGCGTTTCCTCAACCCAGAACGTATCTCGATGCCCGATATCGATCTGGATTTTGATGAACGCCGACGCTCCGAGATGATCGCCTATGCCACCAATAAATATGGCGAGGACCGTGTAGCTCAGATCATCACCTACAGCAATATTAAGTCGAAGCAGGCGCTCAAAGATTCCACCCGCGTTCTTGGTTATCCGTATGCGATCGGTGACAAGATCACGAAGACTCTGCCGCCAACAATTATGGGCAAGGACATCACTCTCTCCGGAATCTTTGACCCTAAGAACGATCGATATGGGGAAGCGGGCGAGTTCCGTTCTGTCTATGAAGCCGATAGCGATGCGAAGCGAATCGTTGATACCGCACGAGGTCTCGAAGGTTTGAAGCGCCAGTGGGGTGTGCACGCAGCCGGCGTAATTTTGAGCCGTGACCCACTGCTTGATGTCATTCCGATTCATCGTCGTGAAGCAGATGGTGCAATCATCACTCAATTCGATATGGGTGCCTGCGAGGCGATCGGGCTACTCAAGATGGACTTCTTGGGTCTGCGTAATCTCTCGGTGCTCGATGATTGCTTGCTCAACATCAAGGCGAATCAGGGGATTGATGTTGATCTCGCGACCTTGACCCTTGACGATCCAAAGACCTTCGAACTTCTTGGCCGCGGAGATACGCTCGGTGTCTTCCAACTCGATGGCGGTCCGATGCGTGCGCTCTTGCGTCAGATGGCGCCAGATTCATTTGAAGATATCTCAGCTGTTATTGCCCTGTATCGACCAGGCCCGATGGGCGTGAATGCTCATACCGATTATGCGGATCGTAAAAATAATCGCAAGCCGGTTGAGCCGATCCATCCCGAACTCTCCGAACCACTCGCCGAGATTCTGGGCGATACGTACGGCCTGATTGTCTATCAAGAGCAGGTAATGGCGATTGCGCAGAAAGTAGCTGGCTTCTCACTTGGACGCGCTGATCTCTTGCGTAAGGCGATGGGTAAGAAGAATAAAGATATTCTGGATAAGGAGTACGTCAACTTCGAAGCCGGCATGATCGCAAACGGTTTTAGCACCGCTCCTATCAAAAAACTTTGGGATACCTTGATCCCATTCTCGGATTATGCCTTTAACCGGGCACACTCTGCCGGATATGGATTGGTCTCATACTGGACCGCCTACCTGAAGGCGAATTTCCCCACCGAATACATGGCGGCGCTGCTGACCAGTGTTCGTGATGATAAAGATAAGAGCGCGCTCTATCTCAACGAGTGTCGCCGCATGGGAATCAAAGTGTTGCCACCAGATGTGAACGAATCTTCTTCGGATTACACTCCGCTCGGATCCGATATTCGATTCGGCCTCACTGCAATTCGCAATGTCGGTGAGAACGTCGTGGCTTCTATTGTGGTCAATCGAAAGGCTAAAGGTAAATATGAGTCCTTTGGCGACTTCCTTGCCAAGGTTGATCAAAATGTCTGCAATAAAAAGACGATCGAATCGCTCATCAAGGGCGGCGCCTTTGATTCGCTCGGCGCAAGTCGCCGAGGGTTGATGATGATTTACCTGGAAGCGATTGATTCGGTGAGCGAGACAAAGCGCGCAGAAGCGATCGGACAATTTGATCTCTTCGGTTCTCTGGGTAATGACGGAAGCACCTCGAGTGCACCAGTAGATATCAAGATTCCAACAGGCGAATGGGATAAATCCCTCCTCTTGAGCTACGAGCGAGAGATGTTGGGACTTTATGTTTCCGACCATCCGCTTCTCGGTGTTGAGCATATTTTGCGCTCAGCCGTTGATGTACCGCTCTCTCAACTCACCGATGATTCAATCGGCCATGACCAAGTGATCACGGTGGGTGGCTTGATCACCCAAGTTCAACGAAAAGTCTCCAAGAATGGAAACGCGTGGGCGATTGTTTCCATTGAGGATCTCGAAGGTGCTGTCGATGCACTCTTCTTCGCCGGCGCCTACACAACACACGCCATGAATCTGGTTGAAGATCGCGTTGTTGTGATCCGAGGTCGGCTCGATAAGCGCGAAGAGTTGCCACGCTTTACGGCGCTTGAGATGCATATGCCCGACGTCAATCAAGCCCCAACCGGACCGCTCGTGATCACGATTGACTCGGCCCGGGTTACCGCACCCATGGTTGAGCGAATGAAAGAGATCTTGCGATCTCATCCGGGGCCTCGTGAAGTCCACCTCATGATTGATACCGGAAGCAAAGCGACCGTGATGAAGATTGATGATGATCTTCGGGTCACCGCCTCTCCGAGTTTGAGCGCTGATCTCAAATCAGTCCTCGGGCCGGACTGTCTCGTATCCTGAGCCATCAGAACGGACTAGGTCAGCCCATTTAGGCAACGAGTCGGTAGAACTTCGCTTTAGAATGAGCCCATGACTCAGGAGATTGCGATTCGGACGCTGGACCTTCGTGGTCGAGCGCTGACAAAATCTGAGTACCAACGAGAATTGCCGCGCGCAGCCATGGATATCTCCCAAGCCTTGATCGCGATCGAACCTATTCTGAAAGCGGTAGAGAGCGGCAACGAA
>CAIZGZ010000191.1 GCA_903932695.1 uncultured Actinomycetes bacterium
ACCGTCGGATTGACCTGGGCGAGAGCTACTCGTAGCTGACCAATTGGTTCGCGTGCCATATGGCAAGCCTATCTCCCACCCGCGATATCGCGCTTACGGGCTAGCTCACCAGGTATTCCAAGTGGGTACTATTGGAGCACCGTGGACCAGATGGCCGCGAGTCATGAATCGAGTCGCTATGTCTAACTACCAGGCACCCTCACAACGTCGAATCTCAATCTCCGATCTCGCCGCCATGAAACGGCGTGGCGAGAAATGGTCGATGATCACCTGTTACGAGCAGATGATGGCGCAGATCTTTGATGAAGCACAGATTCCTGTCCTGCTCGTCGGCGATAGCGCGGGCAATAATTTTCTTGGCGAAGAGAACACAATTCCAGTCACAGTTGATCAGATGGTCATGCTCACAAGTGCTGTCGTTCGTGGCTCTCGCCGTGCGATGGTGGTCGCAGATTTCCCCTTCGGGAGTTACGAGAAATCACCCAAGCAGGCGTTGGCGACCGGTGTTAGATTATTTAAAGAGGCGAAATGCCACGCCATCAAACTCGAAGGCGGCAAGAAGGTCGTCCCTCAAATCAAGAAGTTGATCGCAGCCGGAATTCCAGTAATGGGCCATCTCGGTCTGACTCCACAATCGGTCCATGCGCTTGGTGGCTTTAAAGTCCAGGGCCGTGGAGACGATGCACAGCGCATCATGAAAGATGCCAAGGCGCTTGAAGCGGCCGGCGTCTTTGCCATTGTGCTTGAACTCGTCCCTGCCGAATTAGCAACCGCGATCGCGCAAGAACTCACCATCCCCATCATTGGCATCGGGGCCGGAAATGGCACTGATGCCCAGGTGATTGTCTGGACCGACTTAATGGGTCTGACCCAAACTCCGCCAAAGTTTGCCAAGGCGTATCGCGATCTACGCAGCGAAATTCTTGGTGGGGTTCAGGAGTGGGCTACCGATGTTGCCTCTGGCGCATTTCCTGCAGAAGCGCAGACCTTCCACTAGCTTTCCCGATAGGTTGCGCCTATGTCTCGACGAGCAAAGTTCGCGGTAGATCTCTCCCCGCTCCGAAAATATCCCGATCTGCGTTCATTATTTATCTCGGGTCTCATAACTCGGTTTGGCTCTGCCCTCACATTGGTAGCCCTGCCATTTCAGATCAAGGAGCTGACCCACTCTTACATCGCCGTCGGTCTGATGGGCGCAGTTGAAATCATTCCGCTCATCATCTTTGCGCTTTACGGTGGCGTGCTCGCTGACACCGTCGATCGCAAGAAGATGGTCTGGATCTGCGAAGCGATCGCGCTCTTTATCTCAGCCACACTCTTTGGAAATGCACTGCTCCATAAGCCGCATCTCGTACTGCTTTACATTGTCGCTGCCGGCTTTGCCGCAACCGATGGATTGCAGTCGCCAAGTCTCGGTGCGATCTTGCCGAGGTTGGTCTCGCACGAAGATCTGCCCGCTTCACAATCATTGATGCAGCTTCGCTGGCAAGTGAGCGCCGTCCTTGGCCCCTCTATCGCCGGAATTATCATCGCGACCGCCGGGGTAAAGACCGCCTATGAGATCGATGTCCTCACTTACTTCTTCTCGGTGCTCTTAATTCTGCGGATCCACCCGATCCCGCCATTGGTGGGTGGAGCTACCAAATCTCTCAGCAGTATGTTTAGTGGAATTAAATACGCCGCATCTCGCAAGGATCTGCTTGGCACTTACATCGTGGACCTCTGTGCCATGTTCTTTGCGATGCCAAATGCCCTCTTCCCGTTCTGGGCCGATCAGATTCACTCTCGATGGGCTCTAGGGTTCTTCTACGCCGCCGGAACAATTGGCTCACTTGTGGTGACCGCAACGAGCGGGTGGATGAAGACATTCACAAAAAATGGTTGGGCCATCACTATCGCTGCGATCGGGTGGGGAATCTGCATCAGTCTGGCTGGTGTAACCAATTATTTGTGGCTCACCTTGATCTTTCTTGGATTGGCAGGGGCATCTGACCAGGTCAGCGCACTATGTCGAGGAAATATCTGGAATCAATCAATTCCCGATGAATATCGGGGCAGATTGGCTGGTTTGGAGCTCCTTTCCTACTCAGTAGGCCCATTAGGCGGTCAGTTACGCGCCGGTACGGTGGCGGCAATGACAACTTTGCGTACTTCTGTGATCAGCGGCGGGCTGTTATGCATCGCTGGCGTCAGTTTTGCGGCCGGAAAATTGCCACAATTTCGCAATTACGATTCTGCGACCAATGAATTTGCAATCGCACAACGAAATAAGAAGAAGTAAATATTTCGATTTTTCTAAAACAGCACAAAAATTTGAAAAAATAATGGTGCGACACGCTGTCAAGTTTTGACACAAAATAGTGGAATCTTTTCCTAATTACTGTCACGATTCTCCTTGAACAGGTTCGGTGACGGATCGAACCATTCTGATAGGAGACTCACATGGCTGCAGCTAAGAAAACTGCTCCAAAGCGTCGCAAGAAGGCAGCTGCTAAGGCAGCTCCAGCTCCAAAGCG
>CAIZGZ010000192.1 GCA_903932695.1 uncultured Actinomycetes bacterium
AAAAATTCTCATAAAATTTAAGGAATGAACTCTATGAAAGTTAGACCAGTCTCTCGCCTAGCCACATTCGCTGTTGCGTTAGTAGCGCTCTCGTGTGCAATTGTTGGCACAGGTTCAGGTGCGCAGGCTGTAACGATTGCGCCAACTCAGGTCTTTGCCAATAATTGTGGAAGCGCGAGTTATAAGCCGACTTCACTGACTCAATTTTGTGCCGATGCGGGGACGCTAGTATCGACGATTAGATGGAGTTCCTGGTCGGCGGCAGGTGCTACCGGCACTGGAGTCTTGGCGATTAATAGTTGTGACCCGTACTGCGCGGCCGGCAAGATCTACAAGAGCAACGTGGTCATTCACTTATCTGGTTTGAAAAAAGTTCACGGCAAGGAGTATCTCTTGCAGGTATCCCTCACTCCAGTGAAGGGTGGGAAGTTTAATATCCCGCCATCAATGAAGGGCATTCCAGGCGGTGCATCATGGACGAGCTCAAGCTGGCGTAATTAGGTATTAGCGAACCGAACGTAGAACTGCGGTGACCTTGCCTAGGATCTCGGCGTTATCGCCATCGATGGGAGCGTAATTATCGTTGGCAGGAAGAAGCCAGATATGGCCATCTTTTTTGGAGAGAGTCTTTACGGTTGCTTCGCCATCGATCATCGCTGCAACGATCTCGCCCTTCTCTGCGCTCTTCTGTGAGCGAATCACAACGAAATCGCCGTCGCAGATTGCAAGATCGATCATGGAATCTCCTACAACTTTAAGTAAGAAGAGTTCTCCTTTACCGACGAGTGATTCAGGCAGCGGGTAGACCTCTTCAATATGTTGTTCGGCGGTGATCGGCCCACCAGCGGCGATCCGACCCACCAACGGGATGTTCACTGTCTTCTCCGGCTTGATGGCATCTTCGTGCTCAACGACTTCAAAGGCCCGACCTTTGGTGGCGTCCTTGCGGATAAAGCCCTTTTCGATCAAGGCATCGATCTGGTAGCTCACCGAGGCGGAGGAGGCAAGGCCAGCGGCAGCGCCGATCTCGCGCATAGAGGGCGGATAGCCCTGGGTGGCGATTGCCTCTTTAATCACGTTCAAAATCAGCTCTTGGCGGGAGGTAAGGCCGCTATCGGTTGGCTCGAGCTCTTCGGGAGCTGAGGCTGCTCGGGAAGCTGGGGAGGTCTCTTTTTTGCTCATGGGATAAGGGTAGGGGAGATAGGCGAAAAAGTCGAACACTTGTTCGAAAAAATGTTGCCAATGTCAGTGGGGTGGTCTATCTTTATCTATAGAACAGGTGTTCGAATCCCCTCGAACACTGTTAACGAAAACGTTGATCACGACGTTGATGAAGGAGAACGACCATGGCAGCTAACTCAGTGAGACTCACAAAGCGCGGACGTAACGTTGTACGTAGCACCGCCCTCCTATCGCTATTAGTAGTGATTGGCGCTGGTTTTAGCGCAGTTGGTAATGCCTCAGAGAAAACAATTGATGCAACTCCTGCATCGACTGGCTATGTGAAGGTTGTTGTTGCGCCCGGTGAGACCCTCTGGTCATTGGCATCGATGGTCGCCGGCAATCGCTCAATCTCTTCCGTCGAGGATGCGATTGTCTCCGCCAACAACCTCACAGGACCAGATCTCACAGCTGGCGCTCGCCTCTGGGTCCCTACTCGCTAACTCCAGCAGCTCGTACGAAATCTTCTACGCGGCGCTAGGCGACACGCCGAGTTAAATCAGGCAAACCCTCAACTCTCGATGTACAGTTAACACAACATCTAGGGGTAAAACCGCAAAACGTGTCCATAAGTTGTGGTTTTTCTTCCAGATCAGCTCTTTATCCGCTAGTGTCCAGCCTCTGCTCAAGAAAGAGCACGTAGGAAGACGGTTCTAGGACTCGGTTCTAGAACATGGTTCTAGAACACGGTTGAAGTAGTCAGTACTAGAAGTCAGTACTAGAAGTAAGTACTAGAAGTCAGTACAGGAAAGATTGTGAGGAGTGAAGGAATGATCTGCCCGTTCTGCCGCCACGACGACTCTCGAGTCGTTGATTCGCGTCCAGCAGAAGAGGGCACTCTCATTCGCCGCCGTCGCGAGTGCACATCGTGCTCACGTCGCTTCACCACCTCCGAGACCTCGGTGCTCTTGATTATCAAGCGCTCGGGGGCGACAGAACCATTTAGTCGCGAGAAAGTGATCGCTGGCGTCCGCAAGGCATGCCAGGGCCGTCCGGTCAACGATGACGATTTCGCACTCTTGGCTCAACGTGTCGAAGAAGCTCTTCGCGCCGATGGTCAAGCAGAGGTAGAAGCACATGAAGTAGGAATGGCGATCCTCGCGCCACTTCGCGAACTAGATGAGGTTGCATATCTTCGTTATGCATCTGTCTATCGCAACTTCACATCGCTCGAAGATTTTGAAGGTGAGATCGCGTTACTCCGTGCCGCACCTTCAACTGCGTTAAAAACGAATCAGGGCCCCCTCCATGATTTGGTTGATTCGAATGAAGTACATGAGCAAGGTCCAGCCGCCCCAGCTGGTGCAGTAAAGAACGCAAGTTCTGCAAACATTTAATCAGCATCTATATAAGGAGCAATACGTATGTCTATCGTCGACCGCCCAGTGGGTTCAACAAAGGCTGAGGGCTCAGCCAAGAAGAATCTCGGTAAGGGCCTCACCATCGACCGCATCTACACAACTGCGGGCGTCCACCCTTATGACGACGTGACATGGGAGCGTCGCGACGTTGTACAGACCAACTGGAAGTCCGGAGAAGTGATCTTCGAACAAAAGGGTGTCGAATACCCAGATTTCTGGTCAGTCAATGCTTCGACGATTGTGACAACAAAGTATTTCCGCGGTGCAGTGGGGCACGACAACCGCGAATGGTCACTCAAGCAGGTCATCGACCGCGTTGTCTTGACCTACACAAAGGCCGGTAAGGAATTCGGATACTTCGCAACTGATGCTGATGCAGAGGTATTTGAACACGAACTTACCTGGATGCTTCTTCACCAAGTATTCTCATTTAACTCACCAGTCTGGTTCAACGTTGGCACCAACGCACCACAGCAGGTCAGCGCATGCTTCATCTTGTCTGTAGATGACACCATGGATTCGATTCTCAACTGGTACCGCGAAGAAGGAATGATCTTCAAGGGTGGCTCAGGAGCTGGTCTCAACCTCTCCCGCATTCGCTCGTCTAAGGAGCTCCTCAAGTCAGGTGGAACCGCCTCTGGTCCGGTCTCCTTTATGCGCGGTGCAGATGCGTCAGCAGGAACAATCAAGTCAGGCGGCGCAACACGTCGTGCTGCGAAGATGGTTGTCCTCGATGTTGATCATCCAGATATCGAAGAGTTCATCGAGACCAAGGTCCGCGAAGAAGACAAGATCCGCGCCCTTCGCGATGCTGGATTCGATATGGATCTTGGCGGCAAGGACATCATCTCGGTTCAATACCAGAACGCAAACAACTCAGTCCGCGTCTCGGACAAGTTCATGCGTGCATACGAGAATGGCGAAGATTTCGGTCTCGTCGCTCGCGCAACTGGCGAAGTCATCGAGACCATCGAAGCTCGCAAGTTGTTCCGCACCATGGCTGAAGCTGCATGGTCTTGTGCTGACCCAGGAATTCAGTACGACGACACCATCAACGATTGGCACACAAACCCAGAGACCGGTCGCATCAACGCCTCAAACCCTTGCTCTGAGTACATGTCACTCGACAACTCTTCATGTAACCTCGCTTCGCTGAACTTGCTCAAGTTCTTGCAGAGCAATGGTTCATTCGATACCAAGAACTTCGTCAAGGCGACCGAGTTGATCATCACAGCGATGGATATCTCAATCTGCTTCGCAGACTTCCCAACTGAGCCAATCGGTGAGACAACACGCAACTACCGTCAGCTCGGTATCGGATACGCAAACCTCGGCGCGCTTCTCATGGCATCAGGTCTTGCTTACGATTCAGATGGCGGACGCCAACTCGCAGGTGCGATCACCTCAGTCTTGACCGGCGTCTCCTACCGCCGCTCCGCAGAGCTTGCTGGCATCGTCGGTCCATACGCTGGCTATGCTCGTAACGCAGCTGCGCATACTCGCGTCATGCAGAAGCACACAAATGCTTCGGCATCTGCTCGCTCAGTCACCACACTCGATGCCGATGTCTGGTCTGTCGCTAACACAGAGTGGGCGAAGTGCCTTGAGATCGGTGCGAAGAACGGCTGGCGTAACGCACAGGCTTCTGTGCTTGCCCCAACTGGCACCATCGGTCTGATGATGGATTGCGATACAACAGGTATTGAGCCTGATCTCGCTCTCGTGAAGTTCAAGAAGCTTGTCGGTGGCGGATCTATGCAGATCGTGAACCAGACAATCCCAGTTGCACTTCGCAAGCTCGGATATGCCGAAGAGACAGTAGAGGCGATCGTTGAATACATCGCAGCTAACGGCCACGTGATCGATGCCCCAGGCCTCAAGCAGGAGCATTACGACATCTTCGATTGCGCAATGGGTATCCGCTCAATTAGCGCAATGGGCCACGTCCACATGATGGCTGCCTGCCAACCATTCCTCTCAGGTGCGATCTCTAAGACCGTCAACCTCCCATCGGATGCAACAGTGGAAGAGATCGAAGAGGTCTACTACCAAGGTTGGAAGCTCGGCCTCAAGGCGCTCGCGGTCTATCGCGATAACTGTAAGGTCGGTCAGCCACTCTCTGATGGCAAGGGCGAGAACAAGGGAACAGATTCAAATGTCGCAGCAGCTGGGCCAGCTATTGCAACACGTAAGCGTCTTCCTAAGTCACGTCCATCAACCACCACATCATTCTCTGTTGGTGGCGCCGAGGGTTACATGACCGCTGGTGCCTATGCTGATGGTGCACTCGGTGAGGTCTTCTTGAAGCTTGGCAAGCAGGGTTCAACTCTTGCTGGCGTCATGGATGCCTTCTCCATCGCAGTATCGATTGGTCTTCAATACGGAGTACCACTTGAGACCTTCGTTGAGAAGTTCACCAACCTACGCTTCGAGCCATCAGGTATGACCGATGATGCCGATATCCGTATCGCGCAATCAATGATGGATTACATCTTCCGTCGCTTGGCATTGGATTACCTACCATTCGATACTCGTAGCGCACTTGGTCT
>CAIZGZ010000193.1 GCA_903932695.1 uncultured Actinomycetes bacterium
AAATAAGAATGTCAGGGGAATGGAGATCGCCTCCGCCACCCCAAGATCCTTCTTAATCTTTGTGCTGATCGCGTTATAGATTGTGGATCCGCCGCCAACGTAGATGCGAAGTGACTTATAGGTTCCGTCGTAGCTCTTCTGCAGGTGCGATGCGAGATCAGTCGAGGTGGTGGGATCGACCGCCGAGGTATAGACCAAGAGATAACCAGCATGGCCGTCACTGCTTGCAAGTGACGCGGCGTTGCCAGCGCTCCAATAGGAGACTGTTTGAGTAACGGTTGCTAGCCCGGCAACACTCTTCTCGAGTGCCCCTTCATCAGCGACGACAGTGGGATCGCTGAGCGAGCGACCCTTGGTATCGACCACGATCGAGATAGCAGGGTCTTTGATGTGGAAGGTATTGGTGACATAGGCATCGGCCTTAGCTGAGTCACTCTTTGGATTGGAGTAGCCACCGCTACTGAGCTTTGGAAAGACCAGTGAACCAACCCCACCGGCGAGAATCACGGTGAGGACCGAGAGCGCTAAGACGCGCTTGCGATTGCGGAAAATAAAGTGACCAAGCGCTTCAAACATCGGAACCCCCGTGGATGTGTGAGAATCTGAATAATGTTCAGATTATGGGGTGTTGATTTGAACACTGTCAAGTTTCCCAGCACAATAGCCGCGTGTCGATCAATGCAGCTAAATCTGCCCCCCGCAGCTCGTATCACCATGGCGATCTGCAATGGGCGCTCATCGAATCTGCGATCAAACTTGTTCGCAAAGAAGGTCCAGCACGCCTCTCACTTCGCGCAGTTGCCGCCGATGTCGGGGTAAGTCCCAGCGCCGTGTATCACTACTTCCCAGATAAGGATGCGTTGATCACTGGGGTTGCTCACGAACTCTTTGCACAACTCTTTGCGATGCAGCAAAGCGCTGTACAAAGAGTCAACGGTAATTCCGCCAAGGCGGCAAGAGAGAAGTTTCGCGCGCTTGGCCGTTCATACTTCGAATGGGCGCACCGCGATCCAAACCTCTTTCGATTGATGTTTGGTGGATTTTGCGCCATTGAACACGGCAAAGATCCAGAGCACGATCCCGCCTTTGCGATGCTCCAGAGCGCGCTCGATGAACTTCTTGCCCATGGTGCGATCGAGAAGAAGGCGCGCAAAGACGCCGAAATTTTCGTCTGGGCGACGGTGCATGGGGCTACCAACCTCATTATTGAAGGTGCGATGCCGGCAGCAGCCTATGAATTGATTCTGGATTCGATCGAAACGAGCTTGGGAATCAAGTCAGCGGTAAGGGCGGTGAAGTAACGATGAGAATTACCGAACTGCGCTCGCGCATTAACGATTACTTCAGTGACCCCGAGACATATGTGCGCGATATCGTCCACTCGGAGCTAGGCGGCCGCACCGTGAACGAGGCGCTCGCGAGCGATATGGAGATCGGAGATATCTGGAAAGCGGTTGTCGCGCATAATCCAGAGATGCCGGCCAGCTTCCGCTAATTCACCCAATCCGGTGAAAAACGGCCAAATACGGCCTATAACCCCCGAATTCGGAACTGCTCGGCGTGTTGCTCTAGCTCCTCTCGCTATTCGAACAGGTGTTCGGTAGAGTACGTATACCCAACCAGAGCGGTTCCACATTTCCGCGACAGCTAGCCTGCCGCCGTCAGTGGTCTTCCGTACCTTCTGGACCGTACAGATGAACTCATCTGAGTGAAGAGAAAGAAAGGCAATAAAAATGGCAACAGATAAAGCCGATAAAGCTGCTGAGAAGCAGTCGCTTGATCGTTCCAAAGCCCTCGATACCGCATTAGCCCAGATTGAGCGTCAGTTCGGTAAGGGCTCAGTCATGAAGATGAGCGATCGCGGGGCAGTAGTCCAAGAAGTAATTCCTACCGGCTCAATCGCATTGGATATCGCACTCGGAATTGGCGGATTGCCACGAGGACGTATCGTAGAAATTTATGGACCTGAATCATCAGGTAAGACCACAGTTGCGCTCCACGCTATCGCTAACGCACAACGCGCCGGCGGTATCGCAGCCTTCATCGATGCCGAGCATGCACTTGATCCAGAGTATGCGAAGAAGCTCGGTGTAGATATCGATGCGCTCCTCGTCTCTCAACCAGATACAGGTGAGCAAGCTCTTGAGATCATGGATATGTTGGTTCGCTCCGGCGCGCTCGACATCATCGTCGTTGACTCAGTTGCAGCGCTCGTTCCTCGCGCAGAAATCGAAGGCGAGATGGGCGATTCCCATATGGGTCTGCAAGCTCGTCTGATGTCTCAAGCACTTCGTAAGATGACCGGCGCGCTCCACCAATCAAATACCACCGCAATCTTTATCAACCAGCTCCGCGAAAAGATCGGTGTCTTCTTCGGAACTCCGGAGACAACGACCGGCGGTAAGGCTCTCAAGTTCTACGCATCAGTCCGTATGGATGTTCGTCGTATTGAGACCCTCAAGGATGGCCAAGATGCGGTCGGTAACCGTACTCGCGTCAAAGTGGTCAAGAACAAGATGGCTCCACCTTTCAAGCAAGCAGAGTTCGACATTATTTATGGCACTGGTATCTCGCGCGAAGGTTCACTCATCGATATGGGTGTTGATGTCGGCGTCGTGAAGAAGTCTGGTGCTTGGTACACCTACGAGGGTGATCAACTGGGCCAAGGTAAAGAGAACTCTCGTAACTTCTTGATCGACAATCCTGATCTCGCTAATGAGATCGAGCAGAAGGTCCGCGATCACTTCGTACCTGTTGCGATCGATCCAACAATCGATCCAGAGCTCGTCGCCGCAATCGATGAGGCAACAGCTGAGGTTGATTTCTAAGAATGCGCAGAGCTGACTCGCAGGCAGATTCAGAGCGTGAGGGAAGAGCCCTCACCTATGAAGAGAGTATGGATAGCGCTCTCTATGCGTTAGCCCCTCGTGCCAAGAGTCGCGCTGAATTGCATGCCCATCTCCTCAAGCGAGGCAGCGATCCCGAGATCGCTGCCTCCGTCTTGGATAATCTAGAACTTCAAGGCCTGCTCAATGATCTGGAATTTGCACGGATCTGGTCCGAATCACGCCAACGACAGAAGAAGCTCAGCAAGCGAACGATTGCTCAAGAGCTGAAGGTCAAAGGGGTCGCCCAAGACATTATTGATGAGGTCTTGGAAGAGATCGACGAAGATACCGAGTATCAGATGGCCTACACCTTGGCCGAACGTAAATACCGCTCCTGTGCGCATCTCGACGAAGAAGTGATCTACCGCCGTGTCCACTCCGTCCTGGCACGCAAAGGCTTTGGCCACAGCCTGACCCAGCGGATCATGAAGGAATTACTCGCCTCCTAACTCTTCTAAGATGAGGGGATGAG
>CAIZGZ010000194.1 GCA_903932695.1 uncultured Actinomycetes bacterium
ACGATCTGGGCACCGTATTCACCCACGGGACTGAAGCAATCTCGTCACTTCTCCCTGATTAAGTTCGCGCTCTATCTCTGGCACTTCTTGCTCACCGACCCCGTAATCTGCTTAGCGCTCGTGCTCGCGATCTACTCAATCAAGCGAAGTAGTGATCGCACTCTGCATTGGATTGCTGCTGGTGTCTTCATCTCGTGCCTCATCAATATCTATGTAGCGACAACCGAATATCGGTATTGGGCTCCGCTGCTCGTGCTCCTCATCCCGCTGGCCAGCTTTCAGGTACTGAGCAACCTCGGTGCAATTGCGAAGCCGAAGGTCGCCCCAATCAAGCCCTATCTGGCGCTCTATCTGAGCAGCATCTTTGCCCTGACAATCCTGGTGAGCGCGCTCTTCTTCTATGGTCGTGGTGATGGCTTACTTCGGAGCCAGAGCCCGGTTACCGCTTTTTATCCAAGCTCGACAGTCACGGGTTCACTCGCCTGTTATGGGCCGGATCTGAGGATCTACTGGCTCCAGAACGGCAAGAAGCTGGCTGCGCTCAACGGCACCGCCATGGCCGCCAATCCAGGAATGGCTAACCAACTCCATGGCCCGGCCCACCAATTCACCATCGATCCGATGCAAAGTTTTATCGCCCAATGTGTGGCTGTGAGTGGCAGCTAGGTTGTAAAGTCCGCGCTGTATCTGTTCACCCCTTAGCCTCTTCGGATGCCCTCTCAAATCGGAGGTCCTTTAATGGCAAATTCCAACAAGCACGTGAGAAATCACGAGCACAAACTTGCATCCAATGTGTTGGGACTCTTTGAGTCTGCAATCATGGGTGTAGCTGGATCAGCTCCTGCTTACTCACTCGCTGCAACGACAGTTACGCTTGCGGTTGCTGTTGGTCTCTTTGGACCGGGCGAACTTCTCTACTCAGGTATTGCAATGTTTGGTGTAGTGATCGCGTTTCACTACATGGGTAAGGTAAAACAAAACGCTGGCGCGACCTACATCTGGGTCCGCAACGCACTTCATCCCGTTCTTGGTTACCTTGCAGGCTGGTCACTTGTCACCGCCTCAATTATTTTTGGATTCTTCTCAACAATTCCTGCGTCTACTAGCCTCTTAACGCTCTTTACCTCGAATCAAAATACGATCAGTAACGTCCACTGGACCACATTGATCGGCGCAATTATTTTCATCATTATGGTGGCGATCATTGCTTACGGAATTAAGTTCACCGCTCGCGCACAAGTATTTATGACCGTTATCGAAATCGGCGTGCTTTGGATTTTTGACCTCATTGCATTCTTCCATCACCCACACACCCATCGATTCTCTTGGGGTTGGTTCTCCTTTGGCCAAGTAAAGTCGTATTCGATCTCTGCATCAGGTCTCGCTAGCCAGCATCCATTTGCCAGCCAGTTTGTTACTAACCACGGACTTGGAGCCATCCTTGTTGGCGCGGTCTCTGGTGCGTTCTTCTATTGGGGTTGGGATGTTACGTCGAACCTCAATGAGGAGACAAGGGAGGGTGATTCAACTGCAGGCAAGGGTGGAATCATTGGAATGATCTTTGTCTTCATTACCTTCTTGCTCACCGTTGTTGCGGTCGACATGGTTGTCAGCGATGTCACTTTGGCCAATAGCACCAGCATTTTGAGCGATTTTGCTGCAGTAGTTGCCCCGGGTTGGATTGGAAAGGTCATCGTTGTTGCCGTATTGCTTTCAACGGTAGCAACAATCGAGACCCAGATGATCCAAGTAACTCGCACCTTGTTCTCTATGGGTCGCGATTCAACGATGCCAAAGTCATTCGGAACTGTACATAAGACCTTTAAGACGCCATGGGCAGCAACGCTCTCAACAAGCGCGCTCGTTTTAGTTTTCTTTATCGGGTCAAACTTTATTAAGACTCTCAATGACATCATCAACGCAGGTGTGGCAGCGATCGGTATTCAGATCTGCTTCTATTACGCACTCGCAGCGATTTCGGTCATTGTTCTCTACCGTCGATTCCTCTTCAAGGATATTCAGACCTTTTTACTCATCGGTGTTTGGCCAGCTATCTCTGGTGCATTCTTGATAGCCGTTCTTTTCAAAGTGATTCCATCACTTTCTCACCTTGCACTATGGGTAGGTATCGGAACCGTTGCGATCGGTCTGCTCCCAATGACCTACTTCTGGATCAAGGGATCTGATTACTTCAAGCGACCTACAAAGGAAGAACGTCACGCAACGATCACAACCTTTGAGAGCAATATCTAACCAAACCCACCACCCTTGAGGTGTCAGTTCCCACACTTTGGTGTGCGGAGCGAAGATAATGGCGGCATGAAAAGAATTATTTTCAGCGCCGCCATTGTCATTTCTACTCTTGGCTTAGTCGCTACGAGCACAACCTCGTCTTTTGCAGCCACAACCCCGCGCCTCGGATCGGTCAACGCGACACATGTTGAACTCGATCAAAAGACGGTGACGCTCGTACCTCCTACTTCAAATTCCGACGGAAGCTGGGTGGTGACGCTTCAGGACCCAACGATTGCAACCGTGAGTGGTTTGACTTTGACTCTGCTCAAAGCTGGATCGACCCAAATTACTTATACTCAACTTGCGACGGCCACGTACAGCAGTAATTCTCGGATGGCGGTGCTCGCTGTCGCACCTGGCACACCAACGTTAGGTTCCTGGACAGCAAAAACGGTCGCGCTAAGTACCGGAACGCTCGCTATTACTCCACCCACCTCCAGCTCTGCTGGAACATGGAGTTATGCGCTGAGCAACAACAGCGTCGCGGGACACCAGATCGCCTCCCTTGCGGGTTCGACCCTGACCCTCAAAGATGCTGGAACGATCACTTTGACTGGAACACAATCCGCGACCACTAGTTGGAAACAGGCGACGTCGACCACCACCGTCACAATTACCGCGCCTAAGCCAGTAGTTGGCACATTTACCAACGTGGTGATTGCAAAAGATAGCGTCGCATCCTTCACATTGTTGGCGCCTGCCTCGAACAGCACTGGCGCATGGAGCTATAGCTCTTCAGATCCTTCGGTCGCGATCGTCTCGGGATCGACGGTTACGCCAGTGAAT
>CAIZGZ010000195.1 GCA_903932695.1 uncultured Actinomycetes bacterium
CACGAAGGAAGGTGGCTAGCTCTTCGATTCCAGTTGGCGTGGATTTGGTGATGTAGATCAGGTGCGTAGAACTCTCGAGCACATTGTTAATAAGCGCACCTTGCCACCGTCGATCGGTTACCGCTTCGCCAAGCGCAGGCAAAATTCCTAGATCAACAACGAGTGTGCGATCGCCATCGGGCAGACGAGTGGGGCGCATCGACGGGTTCAGTGGAGCCACCTGTACCGAAGATTGCGCTGATGATTGCAAGGTAGTCGAAGAATTTCGACTTAAGCTTGGCGAACGTAAGTCGGCATCGACCAGAATGACTTTCTCGTTGCGGGCGATCTCCTGGGCAAGAGCCTGTGCAAACCGAGTCCGGCCTGGCGCCCCAGCACTACCTGTCACTGCTATTACTCGTCGTGCACTATTGATTCGATGCTCACTTCTCACTGCATCTGGAGTAATGGGGCGAGTGCGATCACGCAATCGCTGCGGGTGCGGACTCTCTACTGGGTGCCGACTCTCTACTGGTTGCCGACTCTCTACTGGTTGCGCGAGAAGCGGAGCTCGAAGCTCCTGGCGAATATGTTTCATCGTTGCATACGCGCTCTGTGAGATTCCATCAAGGCAGATCGCACTGAGTCCCGGGTGGAGAGCGATCAGCCGTGCGAGGAGTTCAGGGCTAAATCCATCGAGATCGCTCCGGTAGACCAAGATGGTTCGGAGCTGGGATGGGCGCTGACGGATAAATTCCTCAAGCGCTGCACCATCGAGGGCTCGGAAAATAATGTTCCACCCCTGTGAATAAAGCAGCTGTGAGAGGTAGTCCTCGTGTTCTGAATCCGCGATAGCGGTAACGACATCGAGTTGTGGAATCTCAGAAGGCATCGCTGGCCACCACCAATCGTCCTTGCGACTCAGCATCTACCAAGAGTTGCGCCTTTGTTGGAGTAACGCTGACCGAGATATTGACGCTCCCACCTAAGGAACGAGATCGTGAATCAACACTCGCGACGCTGATCTGAGAGAGAACTAGCGCTGGTGCAGCGCTCGAATCTTTTGGGATGAGATAGATATCGACGCTCTTGCCCGGTGAAATATCGCTTCCAATATCTTGCGCCAAGATACCAATAGGCAGGTAACTCACTCCCGCTTCCGGTGAACTTTGCTGGAGATCGCTGGTTGCAAGGAGATCACCTGCGACGAGATTATGGGTGGCAAATTTGCCAATCACAAGATCTTTGGCGCCGAAGTAATGCGACGAGTCGCTTCCCAAATTCACCTTCACGAGTGAGAGATCGCCACTCTGAATTCGAGCGCCTGCAGCGATGGGTCTGATCACCATCCAACCGGAGCCAGTGGGGGCCGCCGCCATTAAGAGTGAAAAGAGGAGCAGTGAGAGAGTGAGTGCACCGATCGCAAAGATTCTGCGTGAATGACGTTGGATAAATTTCTGAATATCGATCATGGGAGATGAATACCGAAATACCCAATTATTCGTCGCCGGTTATCCACACTCTGCAACGCTCCCGATTTCATCCATTTGGATGATCTCTACCCGCCAACTCTTTGTCAGGCTTCCCACATGACTCGAGAACTCACAAGAACACTGCAGACCGAAAGCATCTACTTCCAGCGACCAGGTGGCACTTTGCCTTCCCCTAGTATTACCGTCCAACCGCCGCTCGAGCTCTTTCCCTCACCTTTTGCCTCATCTTCTGTCTCACCGTTTGCCGGTACTGCGAACGGCCAATTTCTACAATCCCCGGAGCTCCCCCCACCATCCGAACCTCGGCGCAAACTCTTTCTCGTCCCCACTCCCATTGATTACGAAGGCGAAGAGCCTGACCCCGAATTCATTCGCCAACCTTCACCGCTCTCGGAATTACCACCCGTGAATCAAACGGTTGAGCGGTATGTAGTAGGACTCGTGGAGATTTGGGGTGGTCGCCGCTCTCCCATGCAGTTGGCACGTTCATCACACCGAAGCGTCTATCAGAAGTTGCTGACACTCACCGGTGATCAAAAATCTATTCCTAGAATTCGCAAGCTCTACCTCAGTCAACCGATTGAAGGCGTGGTTGAAGTGACCGTCACGCTTCGCTTCGAAGAGCGAGTACGTTCCCTCGCCCTTCGCTTTGAGGGCGTCGAGAAGCGATGGCTCTGTACCGAGCTTGAGCTTATCTAACGAGAGAAGTTACGCGGCACCATGACAACGCTTGTACTTGCGGCCAGAGCCACAAGGACATGGGGCGTTCTTTGACGTCTCACTTGCACCACTCTGAACAACAGAACCATCTTCATCAGCTGCGGTATAGCGAAGCGCAGAGGTGTCGGCTGCTGCCGGGATTACGAGTCCTGGGGCTTGGATAACTGGCGCACCTTCACCCGTACTCTCTTCGACATTCACTTCAACGTGGAAGAGCAATCCGACAAGTTCTTCCTTAATGGAATCCATCATGGCCGAAAAGAGTTCATAACCTTCACGTTGGTATTCAACGAGTGGATCACGTTGGGCCATCGCACGAAGGCCAATTCCTTCTTGCAGATAATCCATCTCATAGAGATGCTCACGCCACTTACGATCAAGCACGGAGAGCAAAACCTTGCGCTCTAGCTCGCGAACAACTACATCGGTGAGCTCTGATTCGCGCTTGGCGTATTGGGCCTGAGCATCTTCCAGGACTCGATCCAAGATGAAGTCAGGATCGAGGTTTGATTGACCGCCAACTTCTGCGCTCAATGATTCTGGTGTAATGGTTGCTGGGTAAAGGACATTGAGAGCGGTAAAGAGAGCGGCTAGATCCCAATTCTCTGGGAAACCTTCGCTGGTCGCACCGCGAACATAAGCGGTGAGCGTCTCTTCCATAAAGCGTTGCACTTGAGGTGCAATATCAGCGCCTTCAAGC